>CAWVVG010000066.1:0-12075 GCA_963932775.1 uncultured bacterium | reverse complement strand
TGGCGTCCAGGCAATATGGGCAACAGACGAGTCGCCCCCAAGTGGTTCCTCCCCCGCCCAAAGCTGGGCAAGAGAGACCCCACCAAGTTCGATTCAGTGCTGGTCGACGCCACGGGCGCTTACCTTGTGAGCGGTGGCTGGACTGTTCCCCCAGAGCTCAGCGCTGACACGGCACTCGAGGCGGCACTCGCCGGCGGCCGCATGCTGGCCCACCACCAAAACCAGGCTGGCCGTTATGCATACAAGGTTTCCGGGCCGTCCGGCCGGGTAAGCGGAAAAGGGTACAACTTCCCCCGCCACGCTGGAACTACATGGTTCCTTGCTCGACTGGCCCAGCGCACTGGAGACCCCGAGATCATCGAAGCGGCCCAACGGGGTCTGCTCTACATGGAGTCCAATACCAACGAGATGGATGGTGGACGCGCCTACCTCGGCGACCCCAGAAGAGGCGATGGAAAGGCCTGGGTCGGCACCACTTCGCTCGCGGTACTCGCCGCCCTTGCAGCGGATCACCCTCGGGCAATCTCTTGGGGACGGTTCATCGCCAGCAGCGTGAATGAGCAGGGCATGGTCCGCGGTGAAATGAATCGAAAAACAGGTGAGTTCTTGTCCAAGAAAAAGAACCCCTATGGGCAAGGACAGACCACCCTTGCCATCGCTGCCCTCGTACGGGCCGGCCACGATGAATTCCGACCGGTATTGGAGCGGCTCGCTACCTACCTGGATGGCGACTACGCACCCGGAGGAGCCGGCCGGCTGTTCGTGCTCGATGAGCACTGGACCTGCATCGCTGCCCTCGTGATTAAGGACGCCCTGGGTCGCCCCGCAGGAGTGGAGGTGTGCCACGCATACCTCAATAAGGAGGCCGAAAAGACACCCAATCCCGGAAGTCGCATTCGGCCATATGCTGCAGCGGCTGGTGGACTAGCGGAAGCCGTCGTCGCTGCCGCGATGCTCCACGACGACCACAAAGACGATGCGCTGGCTTACGGCGCCTGGTTCCTTCGCAGTGCCTACCGGCAATCGGACTCTGCCTTACTTCCCAATCCTTTGGCCCTTATCGGCGGGTTCAGAGACACACCCCATAAGCTCGATGTACAGATGGATGGTGTTCAGCACATCGGCTGTGCCTTGCTGGGAATCGAAGGACTGCTGAGCGAGATGAAGCCAGGATCACTGCCTTAGGCTGCCCGGTTCAGTCCAGCCCCAGGTCATTGGCACGGTCGCGGGCCGCCTGAGTCATCTCGTCGGTCAGTTCATACCAATTGATGCCCCCACAGCTTGCGCAGACCCCATTAAAGCGCCCCGCCATATGGTCGAGGCGAAGCTGCGTGGCGCTGGGTCCATCCCACAACGCCCGGAACCCGTGCTCCGATAAATTCCCAAGTGCCAGCTCTCCCCGCAAATCGGCGCAGCACATCATTAGTGCGCCATCGTGCCGGATGACCGGCGTGAGCCACAGACCTGGACAGGCCCCCCGCTCACCTGAGTGTCCATCATCTTCCTGCCATGGCCGCGCCTCCCAGACCACCACGGTGGCACCACCAGCCTGACCCGCTCGGATGCCAAACCGCTCCATGGTCTCCTCATAAAGCGTGTCCGCAGCCGCCTGGCCTTCCGCACCGCCGCCCACACTCAAACGCTTAAACATCAGCTCATCGTGCCACTGAACGCCGCCCTGACAATCAAGCAGGTCCGACCAGTACTGCAGAAAATCACCCGCTTCGTGTTCATTGCCCGGCTGCACCACAAATTGCAGTTGGATGTTGAGCGCCGCGCCGGTCTGCGATCGGCGCCGTATCAGATAGCGAATGTTCTTCCGCACCCGCTCGAGTGCGTCCACACCCTTGACTGCTTCATAGGTCTTCGCCGTCTGAGCATCGAGTGTGAACACCAAAAGGAACGGAACCTCCGGACTGACCGCGTCGATCAGGGCATCCATTCGGTGTGGTGGCAGTCGAATTCCATTGGTGTCGACCCGAAGGTAGCCCACCCGCCCACCCAGTTTTTGAGAAGCCTGAGCCAACATCGCCGGCAACTCTGGGTGCAGGGACGGGTCTCCCAACCATTGAAAAATGATGTGATCAAAGCGACAGTCATCTTCAACCAACCCGTCGAGAATGTCTGAATACAGATCCATATCCATTGTGCCTTTTGGCACAGCGTGAACCTCATCCCACCCTTCGTGATGAGGCGCGCACATCCGACAGGTCAAGTTGCAGTGGTCGGTGGGCTCGATTTGAAGCACGCCTTGGTGGGTTGGTTGCATGTTGGCTTCATAGACTGTCCAGTGAGACACGCCAAATGTAGATCAGCACGATAAAGGGTAAAAGGTGAACATCGCCACGACGATTCCTGGAGTACCCATGCTTAGATGCCTCTTACCAGTCCTCGCTTTGTTGACCGGCTGTGCCAACGAATGCCAAGACCTCTGCAACAACATGGCTGACTGGGCAGAAACCGAATGCGGTGAGACCTTTCCCAAGGAGCAAGTCAACGACTGTCTCGCCACTTACTCCAACGACAATGTCTCTGAAATGCAGTTGGCCGATTGTGCAGAATACAGCGATAGAATCGACGAAGAATGGTCCTGTGATGACCTTGATACCTACTTTGAGTGAGCGACGCATCGATGGACTCAGCCCAACTGGTTGACCATTCAGACCCATCAGCCCTATGCTGAACCCAGGGCACCCCCCTGAAACGACCCCCGGAACCCGCCACAGTGACTCCCTTTGAGCCAATCTCCTACGGGCGATACTTCCTGATCGACAAGATTGCGGTCGGGGGCATGGCCGAAGTGTTCAAGGCCAAGTCATTTTCTCACGGTGGCTTCGAGAAACTCCTCGTCATCAAGCGGATCCTTCAACATCTCACCGAGAACGAAGATTTCGTCGAGATGTTTATCGACGAGGCCAAGATTTCGGTCGAACTTCAGCACCCCAACATCGTACAAATTTACGACTTTGGACGAATTTCTGAGAACTACTTCATCGCCATGGAGTGCGTGGAAGGCAAGGACGTCAAAGGCCTCCTCCGCAAGCTCGCCGAGCGCCGCAAGGTGCTACCGATGGAGTATGCGGTCTACATCGCACACGAGATGTGCAAGGGCCTTGACTATGCCCACAAGCGGACGGACATGCAGGGTACCCCGCTCTCCATCGTCCACCGGGACGTCTCCCCATCCAACATCTTGGTGTCCTACTCCGGAGAGGTCAAGGTGGCCGACTTCGGTATCGCCAAGGCCCAGATCAGCGCCTACAACACCAAAGGTGGTGTACTCAAGGGCAAGTTTGAGTACATGAGCCCAGAGCAAGCCAGCGGCACCGACTTAAATCACCAGTCCGACGTCTTCTCCACCGGCATCATCCTCCACGAGATGCTGACGGGTCGGCGGCTATTTAAGACCAACTCCGACATCAAGACTTTAGAGACCATCAAGGCCGTCGATATCCAACCGCCGAGCGAGCTCAACTCAGGAATTCCGAAGCGCCTGGACGACATCGTCATGAAGGCCATGAGCCTTGACCCGGCCGATCGGTTTGCGGACGCGCGCGCCCTTCAGACTGCCTTGCTTGAGTTCATGTACCCGGCGACCCCAGATCTCACTCGTGAGAACCTCGGCCACTTCCTCACCGAAATGTTCAGCGCAGAGATCCGAACCGAGCGCGATCGCCTTGAGTCCGGTACCGCTGCCGCGGCCGAGCTAAAGAACATGGCTCCGGAGATCGATCTCGAGTTGGAGTGGGAGGAATCTCCAGGCTCCGGACAAACCTTAAATCTGAGGCCATCCCGAGCCCCTCTATTCATCACACTTATCGGCATCGTGGCGCTCTGTGCGGGGTTGATCTTCATGGGCCTCCAGCAGCCCGAACTACAGCCCGAACAACAAGTCGAAGCACCACCCAACATCCCGGCTTCGCTTCAGTTGAGGATTACGCCAAAAACCGATGCCACGGTCTCCATCGACGGCAAGGTCATCGCCAAAGGTTCGGACCTCATGAAGGCCATCTTGGTACCCGAAACTGAGTTTGTGTTGGAAGTCTCAGCCGAAGGATTCCTTCCTCATAAAGACCGTTACGCCGTGGCTGCGGGCGAACGCCTGAGACTGCCCATCACACTGGTGGCCATACCTAAACCTCAGACCAAGAGCGTTCCCAAGAAAGTCTCCACCGCCCCCCCCCTCTCACCACCGCCACCAGCAGCGACCGCTCCTGGAAAGCTCACCGTAACCATTCGTGGTGGCTGGGCGGAGGTCTACGTAAATGGGGACCGGATCGATACAACGCCCTTGTACAAACATTCACTTCCTGCTGGGCGTCACACCATTGAGATCGTGAACGGCGCCACTGGCGAACGCAAAAAGCGAATCGTGACCATCGTGCCCAATGACACGACCCGAGTCACCTTCTAGAACTCCACGATCACGGTTCCTGTACCCGTAGATTGCTGTATTTTCTCAGTGGTACTCGGCCGAAGAAACAGTGCCACCGCAGTCGCCACCACGACCATCCCTCCAGCGCCCGCCCACACAGCCCACGGAACCGACTGGCTTGATACCGGGACAAACTCAGCATTTCGTGAAGCCATTCCAACCCCATCTGGCTTTTTCGGGCCCAGCAGTAGCACCGCCAACTCTTGATTGGTTCCAATGTCCAGCGCGAGCACTTCTGATCCAACAGCGCGAGGAGACAATCCGCCCTCATCGGCAAGGTACTGCCCCAGTTGCGGCACTAAGGTGAGAACGGAGGCCATCGGATCTCCATCCGACTCAACCCGAAGAATCCTTGAGAACGTATTCGTCCGCGATTCGTAGAACTGAACCCCAACCTCGTCGACACCGGTCTCCCCAGCGATCAACACCAACCCTTCTGTCACTTGAGCACCGAAGGCCCGATACAGCTGAGAAGTCTGGGCCTCCCGCTCCGCCTCGCGATCGCCCGCAAACCCAACAAAGAAGGTCTCGAGCGGTGCAGAAAATAGAATCTTCTTTCCTGGGCGAACCTCGACTGCTGCGTAGCTTTGACGGCCCGAAGCACCCATCACCAAGACATGGTGATTTCCCGGAGGTAGATCGGAAATGGTCTGAGACCCAATGCCCTGATACCGTCCATCGATGTGAACGGTCGCCAACGGATCCCTGGTCTTCACCTGAATTGAACCCACCGGTACCCGGCGCACCTCACCCCTCACATCATTGAAGAGGGCGACCACTTTGGGTGAATAATGAACGGAGTCGAGTTCTCGCACAGGGTCCATCAAGACCACTCGCTTGAAAGCCCGACGTGCAACCGAAGGGTCCCCCATCGCGAGACCAAGATTGCCTTGAACCAACAAGGCCTCCACCAGCATTCGGCCATCGGAAGAACCCGCCATCGCCTGCTCAAGGGCCGTTACCGAGGCCGCGATCCGATCCTTGGCACCCTCGAGGTCTGCATGGTCAAACAGCACCTTACCCTCAGACAACAAGGCCACTCCACGCGCCCGCAACGCCTCATCCACAATTCGAGAACCGCGGCCACCCAGACGATCTTTCACCTCGTCCGCCCCCACGACCGTCAAACCAGGCATCTGTGCCGCCTTCAACAGCGCCGAAGAATCCTGCCCTCCCTCCAAGTCCAGGTGTGTACCAACGACTACAATCTCAGTCATTCGCTGTGCATGAGCCATAGAAGACCCGAACAACAGAGCTATGGACACCAGAAATGGGTGCAAAATATTCTCCTCTCAAGCCGGAATATTAGCACCAATTTCCGTGTTGTTGGGTGGAAACACTTGAATGTGAACGCCATCTTGCGTCACAATGGAAGTAGTTCATGCGGTCTTGGGGGGTCGAAATGCGGTTCGATGCAGATAAAGAAAATGAAGTTGGACGCGCCATTCGCATGGCGGAGATGAGGACGCGCGAGGTCATTTCTGGCTTCGACATTGCTGAGGACATCCTTCGGGCTCGCCCAAAACGAGAAGAACGAACACGCGCAGGTGCGGTCGATCGACTCGAAGAAGCTGTACTTGCATTGCGAAATGCGGCCAAGGTCTCCGGAGACGTAGAGATTACGGCTGCGGCCAACAATGCCAGCCGAATATGGGACGAAGCAGAGAGCCTTCGTTGGCAGTTGGCCATGTCTGCTATGCGCATTGCCAGAGGGGAAGCCCGTAAGCTGACGTGTTCTCTGATGGCCGAGGAGGATCTCGTCCAAGAGGGCTACATCGGATTGCTGCGAGCAGCCCGACGTTTTGATCCTGATCGAGGAATCCGATTCACCACCTACGCCCGTTGGTGGGTTCGGGCCCAGATGACTCGGGCCCTGGAAACCGCCGGCCGTATGGTGCGCCTACCCGGCGGAGCCGTAGAACAACTCCGCAATCTCCAGCGAGCCATCGAGCGCCTGGACCGATCGGGCATCAGTTATCAACTGGAAGACGTCGCCGCGGAGATCGGAATCGATGCGAGACGTGCAGAGCTGTTGCTCTCTCACCGAGGGACCGTATCGATCGATCAGCCCGACGAAGATGGCCTGAAGGTCGGCGACCGCCTGCCTGCTTCTGGAAGCCGGTCAGATCCACACGTAAACACCAGTCTTCGTGAAGAGCTCACCCACATGGAGTCTGCGATGCACCGCGTACTCGATGAACGAGAACGGTACATCCTGTCTGAACACTTCGGTCTCCGAGGCCGGAGGTCACGGACCATGGCGGACATCGGCAAGACCATGGGGCTAAGCCGAGAGCGGGTTCGTCAGATCGAGAGTGCGGCCTTGCGGCGCCTTCGGACCAACATCGCGGCCAACTGAGTCCGATTGAATCAGTACTGAGCGGTCAACGTCATCGATTCAATGGTTGCATGATCTCCCGCCGGAACGATTTTGGCGAGTTCCGCAGAATTGGGCGAGATGGCAACCACCACGAGGCCCAGCTCGGGCACCATTGAGCCTGGATTGACCACCACTTCCCGTCCATCTGGCAATCCGAGGATTGCCCGCGGTGGCGATGCATTGGGTACGGTCGTGACCAAGCGCACTGGCCAGGCTTCTGCCACTTGCTTTGGCCATCCTTTGGTCACACTGGCATTCGGTACAGGGGGCTGGTTCTTCTCAGCTGCCGCGGCCACAACCGAGGAATCAACGGGAGCAGTCTCCTCGTCAACCGCTTTCGCCTCGGGGGCCAAGGGTGCAGAAGGATCCATTCCTTCCGCATTGGCCTGCATTTCTTCGCTCGATATGGAGAATACTTCCTCCTCGTTCAGCGGAGCGGCAGTGGGCACCTCAGGCGAATCCTCCGCTGCTGCCATAGCCTTCACCTGCACCGGTTTAAGGGGGTTCCCAGCAGGGGTGACTTGCTCGCAGGCTACAAGGAAGGACAGAACCAAGACGATACGCATGAATACTCCGAATCCGGTCCCATGATAACAACCCACAGAGTCACTGCATGGATTGCCTTGGAGTCCACCCATGTCTATTTGTCCAATTCAAGACCGCTGCGGCGGATGTCCAGCAATGAACATCCCCCTGGACGAGCAACGCACCGCCCACAAGAAGCGGGTGGAGCGTCTGCTCGGCATACCCGTCTCTGGACTGACCACCTCCCCGAACACTGAAGGTTTCCGTTCGCGAATCGAGCTCACGCCGGGGCGCGATGGGGTCTTGGGGTACCGCATGCCGCGCAGCCATGAGTCCGTACCCGTGGTTCGATGCGCGATCGCCAGAGCAGAAATCAATGAGGTACTCCCCTCCATCGGCCCCGTACCACGGTTCGTGGAGCGGGTGGCCCTGCGAAGCAACGGGGCTCAAGTGATGCTCCACGCCCAAACCAAAGACAAGCACCGCAACAAGGGCAGGGCATGGTTGGAGGGTCTGACTCACCTCGGAATCCCCCTGGCCATCAATGGCCGCGGCATCCACGAAGACCCAATTACGATTCTTAAAGTCGCGGGAATCACACACCGCTTGAGCCCATCCACCTTCTACCAGGTGAACCTGGAGATCAATGAGGAATTGGTCGCGGATGTGGTCGCAGCGGTCGAGGCGGTGTCTCCCACTGCGGTACTCGACCTATTCTCCGGGGCCGGAAACTTATCGCTACCACTGGCCACACGGGGTCACCCTGTGACCATGATCGAAGCGCACCCCACAGCAACCAAGGATGCACGGCGCACAGCCGCACAGCATGGTCTGGATGTGGACATTCGCGCAAGCAAGGCGGAAGACTTCCAGGCGGGCGATGTGTTCTTTGATGTCGCCATCATGGATCCCCCACGAAAAGGAGCAGGAGCAGTCATCGAACAAGTTCTCATGACCCGACCCAAGGCCGTCGTCATGGTCTCCTGCAACCCAAGAGCGCTGGCATCAGACCTGCGGCGTGCCAAGGCCCTCGGATACTCCATGGACGCCGTCCACCTGTACGAGATGTTTCCTCACTCTCAGCACATAGAGGCGATGGGCGTCCTCAGTTCCAAGTGACATTGGATCGCAGTAGCTGGCCCAACATCTCAAAGTCCCGTGCTTCTTCGTCCGGTGATTCCACCAAGTCCGCCAACACCATGGTGAGCTGACGCTGGCGCTGACACAGCACCAAAGACATGGCCCATAGAAGCTTTACGGCAGGCTGTTTACCAGCCCGAAGCATCTGCAGAAAGGCTTGTCGCGGTAAGCGGGCGAGCAGAGTGTCGACGACGGCATAAGTGGTGGCCATTCGCGGCGTATCATCCAACAAAGCCATCTCACCAAAGGTGTCACCCGGGTGTAAGTGGGACAACACATGCGGGGGTCCGCTGGACATCTCCTTGGTAACGCTCACCTCGCCATCGAGAATGACAAACCAAGCATCTCCATTGGTGCCTTCCTCGAAAATCGTATGCTGTTCCTGAACACGCACCACTTCAAAGAACGGCTCGAACACCAGCAACTCTTCGGAGGCTTGGTTCTCGAATATCTCCGTCTTGGAGAGGTATTTCACCAGCATCTCGGCGGTAAACTGAATGGGTGCCCTCCATGGTGACCCCCACATTGTACCACCTGAACGTTCAGCGACCGCTAAAGTCTCGCCCTTTCACTGTTCGCCGGCCGTCGGCACGCGCCCGATCGACCGCGTCATTGGCGTGAATCCGTATCATATCGGAGAGGGCCTCAAATGAGTCGGCTGAACAACTCATTCCTGAGCGCTCTTTGATGTACTTCTTGAGCTTGCTCGCGACGACCAATACGTCCTTTTCATCGACTTTATTGTCCGCTTTCATTTGGCGCATCAGCCGAAGGCGAAGCTCATCGGAGTCGCCGCCACCGGTAGGGAGCCGCGATGCCATCGGCGCTTCCTTGGGCGACACATTGTCCTCACACCATGCACTGCCGCGATGATTCATCGTCGGCACGTGAGCATCCCAGCAATTGACCGTACAGAACACCGGAGAGAACCGAGCGCTATTGCAGGTGGAAACGCTACAAATGTAGTGCTTAGAGCCATATCCAATGGGCTTCTTGCAGCTCCCACAAGTCTTCCAGGTTTCAGACATTAAATCTCCATGATTGCCTGGCCACCGTATCACGATCCCGGTCGGGCCATCCCCACCGTCTGGGTGACGTCACCTGTACTTCGCAAAGCTCCTACCCTTCTGTTCAAGGATGTCACCCACCGTGTCCTCGAGGGTCTCGGTTGGCCCTCGGTGCACCCACCCCAATTCCGACTCTGCCTTGGAGGAGTCCACCGCCCAATGGTGGCAAGCCAGCTCCAGGTCTTCACGAGAGATAACCGGCCCGACTCCTGCGCTGATCCCGCGTTGCCGGCCCCAAGCCGGAAACCACGAGAGCGCCCGCCGAGTCACCCTGGGCATAGCGGCGATGGGCTCATCTCGACCCGTGATCCGCGCCAGGCGGGCATAAAACTCTGAGAAACGCATATTTCCGCCCGCAAGCAGGTAACGTTCACCCGCTCTGCCACGACTCAGCGCCGCCTCCACTGCCGCCGCAACATCCCGCACATCCACGAACGAGATGGTGCCAGGCGGAGCGAATGGAACGCCCTCATCCAAGAACACAGAGACAGCGTGGGTGGATATCCCCCCAGCCTCGTCCCCTGGCCCCAAGAGTAGACTCGGGTTCAGTGAAATGACATCCAAGCCATCGGTGCTCAAGGCAATCTGTTCAGCGTAGAGCTTAGAGCGATAATACGGCCAAGCAGCGATGATGGATTCGGGGGTTGGGCCATCCTCGCGGCCCACAAAGTCAGGGTCGGTAGACACGGCAATGGTTCCCGAAGTGGACATCAGAACCACCCGGCCAACATTCGCCGAGAGTGCCGCATCGAGCACATTGTGAGTCCCCACCACATGAACACCCCAGGTGTCCTGGGCCCGCTCAATTGAGTGAGACACCAGACCAGCGGCATGAATCACCACATCCACCTTGGCAAATGCAGCCTTCAGCCCCCGACCTTTCACCACATCGACCCGTTTGCCAATGCAGCCTTCGGGCGCATCTCCGGACCGAGAAATGCACACCAACTCGTGGGAGCCACCCAGTTGAGCCACCAAGTGTCGACCCAGGAAACCTGTTGAACCAGTAATTGCGATGCGCATCAGCCTTCAAAGTCCGTCAGATCAAACACCCGCGAGAACTCGATGAGCAGCGGAATGTCATTGGTTTTGATGACGCCGGAGACAAATTCTGCCGGCGTAGGGACATACGACTCACATATCAAGCGGCGGATCATATCCGGTGTAGCCTTGATGACGCAGTCAGCGGACCCACCCTGGGGGCGCCCCGGATTTACGGTGCACCCTTCCAAAGTGATGGCGACCGAATACTTCACATCACCCAGAGAGAAATACCAAGACAAGGGCCGGTCCATTCGATCAGAATCGTACCGATTGGGCAGGCTAGCAAACGCCTCGCCAACTTGTTCCTCGATGGACAGCTTGGGGGCCTCAGCCGCTGTCTCCAGTTCCGAAGACTCACTCCGGCTCAAGTCGAGCACTCCTCCGTTCCTGAGTGCATCGACCGCGGAATGAGTCAGCCGGGCCACCTTGCGAGCCGCCTTGGCCGGAGTTTCACCCTCGGTCAATTTAATCATCTGCTCAATCGAAATCGGGGGACCAATCCGAACCTGGATGCCCCGTTTTTTGGGAATGGCACTTCCTTTCGGAAGCACATCATAGGCTCCGTCAATGTACATCGGGAGGATGTCCACTTTAGCGTCGAGTGCAATCTTCCCAATCAGGGGTTTAAATTCAGCCAAGGCGCCCGAAGTCTGACGGGTACCCTCCGGAAAGATCAATACAATCCGGCCCTGCTCGACCACCTCAATCGCTTCACGAAGGCTCTTTCGAAACCCAGCCTTTCGGTCCAACGGAGTCACATTCGTGAAGTGCTCGAAGTAGGCCACCTTCCAACGGTTGCCTTCAAAGAAGTAGTCCTTGGCAGCCAGGGCCGTCATGTTCTCGCCATAGGGCCCCAAGGCATACTTCACGAGGCCCATGTCCAGGTGACTCGTGTGATTGGACACCACAATCACCGGTCGGTTCTGAGGAATATGAGCCCGACCGGAGACACGGGTTTTTAGAATCGCTCCGTTGAGCGCCTTCTGTAGCAAGCCCATTCCATGCTTTACAGAGCTGGCTATCGGCGCAGGCACATTGACCGGGCGATCCGGCTTGATGGGCTCGCTCCGTTTCTCTATGGGAGCGCCCACCAGCTTCACTACATCGGCCACAGTCTCACACCGGGTCAATGCCTCCGGATCCACTGACCCCTGACTCAGACCTTCGACCGCACTCGCGAGCTCCACCCACATCAGCGAGTCGAAGCCGTGGGCCTCAAGTAGATTGGTTTCCATTGTTATTTCGCTGGCTTCCACACCAGCGACCGCAGCAATGGCCCGGGCAACTGGTGCCGCCAAGCCCTCACCCCGCTCGGGCCGCGGCGTCGCCAAGACAATCTTCTCGAGGGTTAGCCGAGCCTCCTTGCGCTGAACCTTGCGGGTCGCCGTACGAGGAAGAGGTGCATCAACCAAGTGGACCACCGTCGGCCGCTGACTGGCCGATAACTTGGCGATCGCCTCTTGAATCTGTACCCGTGCTTCCTT
>CAWVVG010000065.1:0-12106 GCA_963932775.1 uncultured bacterium | reverse complement strand
TCGTTAATTTTGTTGCAAAATAGCGCGGATAAATCCAGTTGTTATTAAGTAAGATCAATACTTTAACCTAATAACTGATTGTTTCGCATACGCCCTACCCTTGTCATGTCAACTCTGGTATGCTGGAGACATCCCGCACCACAGAGTTGACTCATGCAGATAGCCGTTGATCCTTTCCAGCCCCTCCTCACCGTCATCGACCGCTACCGCAATGATGTTCACAATCTGCGAGCACCCGCTACCGAAGAAGCACTCGCAGCAGCCATAACGACCCTTGCAGACCCAATCCCACGGTCCTTGTTGCGTTTTTTGAACCGCTGGAACGGAGCCGTATTGTTTCGCGGAGTGCTTCAAATTCGCTCCGTGAGTGATCTGGCACCCGCCGCCGAACACGTACCCAATGTAGTGGTGTTCGCCGACGGCCCCCTCGAGGTGGACCACTGGGCCTACGCCCCGGACGAAAGCGGAAACATCGCCTTTGGACGATGGACAGAGCGGCTGTTTGAGCCCCTTCATGAGAGCTTTGAGGCCTGGCTTGCAGCGACAATCCAAATCATCGACAACAACATTCAGGAACCCCAACTGCGGCTCCAGGCACGCATCGAGACGGATCCAGACTGTGGCTACTTGCTGCTGCAACACGCCGAACAACTGTTGGCAGCAGGAGACACACAGACAGCCATCGCTCGGCTTCGTCAAGCCACGGCCGCGCATCCTGGCATGATCGGTGCCTGGGAGAGACTGGGTCGGGCCATGCTCACCACCGATGCAGGTCAAGCACGCTGGGCCCTTCTCAAAGCATTCCGGGGCGCCCGCACCCCCCAGCAAGTGCCCACCATCTTTCAGCCCGCAGCCGCCTTGGTTCATACACTCTCCACCTTGTTTCCAAAGGGTGACGATGCGTGGGAGCGGGAACTCACACACTTCCTCGATGAAGCCGTCACCGATGTCGCCTCGTTCGATGAGCTCGACATGGTGGAAGCCGCGGGCATCGCCCTCGCTCAGATCCATCTCGAACGCCACAATCGACAAGATGCCCACCGTGTATTGGTGAACCTGCTCGAGCGAGCTCGGGGATTTCAGCTCCGTGGACCCCTCCAAGAAGCGGTCTTGACCTTGGCTCGAATCGAAGTCGATCTCGGACACCACGATGATGCCGAGCGCAGACTGAGGACCCTTCGGTATGACCCAAGGCCCATCGCCGATCGGGCTCGACTGCTGCTCGGAACCATCGCCACCTCCCGGCAGGAACCATGGTGCGAAGACATTCTAGAAGAATGCGTAGCCCACCTCACCCAGCCCAATGACCGGAGCGAGGCGCTGCTGCTCTTGGGCGAGCGATACCTCCTCCAAGATCGACACAACGATGCGCAGTCCGCATTCAACGAAGCCTTAAACATCGCCCGCGCCGGCGAAGAGCCCAGCCTGATCGCCCGGGCCACCCTGGGACTGGGTGATGTATTCCGCACAACAGGAAAGCTTGTAGAGGCCGCCGAGACGTACCAGAAGGCCCGCACCTTTGCTGGCGAAGACCCTGAATTGCTTCAACGTGTCTTGATTCGGCGAGGGGACCTCTTTCGTACCAAGGGTGATATTGAGCGCGCCATTGCCGACTACTCTCGGGCCGCCGATGAATATGCCGCACTCGGCTTGCCCGTCCGCGAGGCATGGGCACGCCTCCGACTGGCACAAGTGGGTGTCGAGGGCGCTGCTGAGGACGCCCATACCCTCTTCAAGTCCGTAGACCATGCTGCGGGCGTCGCCGCATCGGATGCAATCAGCGGATTTCCTGCACGAAGCCTCGATTGGCACCTAAACCGGACCGCCGACCACGCCCGTGACCGATGGAATGCTCAGCGAGCGCGTCCACCCCTGACCCGGCCCGATGCTGAGCGACCCGAGCGACGGATTGGCGCACACTGCATGGCCATTGCAGCCTGCAGTGTACGGGTAGTGCAGTCACTCCGAGCCGAGATCGATGTACTCTCCAAGACCATCGACCTGTCCAGCCCGCGAAGCACAGATCCAAACCTGGCTCGATTTGTCGCAGCCACAGACCTGTTGAGCGCCCACCGCTCCTACGAAGCGGCCGAGGCTTTGCTGCACCACCTCTTGGAAGTGAAGGTAGGCGGCATCGCAAGACGTGCGCTCATCGGCGCCATGGCTCGATCATCGAACGCCGCCTTAGTGGACGGACTGCTCGAGGCGGTCGATACAAATACAAACCCTCAGGCACTTGCTGCGGCCATCGAAGTCCTCGGTCTTCGACGGGAGCCCTTGGCCCTCGAGCCACTCAAGAAGCTGGCCCACCCAGGAAACAACCCGACCGCCCGCAAAGCGGCCATCATCTCACTGGGTAGAATCGGTGATATGTCGTCCATCGATCAGCTGATGCCTTCCCTCGATGAGCCTGAGCTTGCCGAGGAAACTTCAGTCGCCCTTCTTTTGCTCGGCGAATGGCAGGGCGTGGACTACCAAGCACAATCTTTGGCCGCCCAACGACCCGGAATGTCCCGATCTCTCGGTGAAATCGTCGGCCGCTACGGTGGACCCAACTATCTACTGCTGCTGTTCCGGAGTGCAGACCTTGAAGGCCCCGCAGGACTCGGCGCCCTCCAGGGTCTCGGCTACCTTGGGGATCCTCGGGCGGTGACCCGATTGATCGAAGCGACCGCCAGTCGCGACCCTGCCCGCTCACGGGTGGCATCCGGTGCCCTCGAGATCATCACAGGACACCACGAAGATCCCGAGGAGAGCCTGCTTCGAAATCGCTGGGCACAGTGGTGGGAAAAACACAGCAGCCACTTCGAAGATGGCTTCCGCTATCGACACGGACGGCTGATGGACCCAGGACTGCTGATCGATCGCCTCTCTCATGATGACTCAATGGTTCGCCGGGCCACCTACGACGAGCTGGTGATCGCCGCCGGCCAGCGCTTGCCCTTCGATGCCGAGGGTCCTTACCGAGTTCAGATGCTTCACATCAGTGCATGGCGGCAGTGGTGGGCCGAGAATTCCGACTCCTTCCCTGAGGGACGGTGGACCTTCCACGGCGAGACGATCGGATAACAATTTTTCCGTGGGTTGGTGTCGCCCTGAGGGGCGCTAAATGCCCACCGTCTTGGCCATGCTGGCCCAGTGGTCGGCCATGGCCTCTTTGTAGGGGCCGATAACCCCAAGCTCCGTGCCCACACGCTCGAAGATATCGAGGGCCTCTTGTAAGTCTTCGCGATTGTGGGTCGCCATATATGAGGTCCGGACCAAGCACGCGTTGGTGGGTACGGCTGGAGGCAGCACAGGGTTGGCAAAGACGCCTTCTTCAAAGATACGCTGGTTGAACCAGAGCATCTGTTCCACGGGTCCGATCACAATCGGCACCACGGCAGTCTCTGAGGCAAGACAATTGAAGCCCATTCTCTCAAGCTCGGTCCGCATCCAGATTGCATTCTCTTTGCATTGGTCCACAAGCTCAGGATGCGCACGCATGACCCGGAGCGCCGCCAGAACTGTGGCAGCCACGGAAGGCGTAAAGCTGGCGGTGTACATGAACTGACGACTGTTGTGCATCAGGTAGTCCTTCACATCCTGCGGGCAGCCGATGAAGCCTCCCATCGAGGCCAAGGTCTTGGAAAATGTACCGGTGATCAAGTCCACATGATCGGTCATTCCAAAGTGGGCTGCTGTACCGCGACCCTCTGGACCAATCGTGCCGATGGCGTGTGCCTCGTCCACCAAAATCCGACAGCCATACTTCTTTCCCAGGGCCACGATGCGGTCCACTGGGGCAACCTCGCCGGTCATCGAGTAAACACCGTCAACCGCAAGCAGTTTTCCGCCCTTAAAGTCCTTATTAAGCTCCAGCTTACGCTCGAGATCTGCCATATCGTTGTGCTTGAAGCGCACCAGCTTGGCCTGACTGAGGATGAAGCCGTCAATCAAGCTCGCATGGTCCTCCCGATCGGCGAACACCATGTCTTTGCGCGTGCACAGGGCACCGATGGAGCCGGAGTTGGACATGAAGCCGGTGGACCACAACAACACGGACTCTTTGCCCAAAAATGTTGCAAGCTCGTCCTCAAGTTGGTTGTGCAGATTCAGGGTGCCGTTGAGCATCCGTGAACCGGTACAGCCGGTCCCATAGCGGTCCAGAGCGTCCTTTGCTGCTGCCACAACTTCTGGGTGATGAGTAAGACCCAAGTAGTTGTTTGAGCCCAACATAATGCGAGACACACCCTCAATGATCACCCGGGAGCCCTCTGAGTCATCGAGAGGACGGAAGAACGGGTACACGCCGTACTCTTTCGCCACTTTGTGGCGTTTGAATGCACTGCACTTTGCAAACAAGTCTCGATTTTCCGTGGTGAACATAATTGCTCCTCGTAAATTGACTGCCAGGCCCCTATGCATATATGGCCGATAAAGAACCTAAGAGGCTGCTTTATTGCATATTTTCTTATGTCTTAGGTTTCTGTTGTGGCGATTTTTCGACCGCTAATTCCGAAGACTGAACCACCAGCTACCCTACGGTCGAGCCAAAGTTCACGTCCGCATCCACGGTCACTAAGCCTTCCAGCTCAGAACCCGTTGCAGCAAGAAGCATTCCCTCACTCAGGACACCACGCAGCTTGCGAGGCTTGAGGTTGGCTACGATCACAATCTTTTTTCCGATCAATTCTTCAGCGCTGTACTTGGCTGCAATTCCAGCAACGATTGACCTGGGACGATCTTCTCCAACCTCCACCTTTAGGGCGAGCAAACGGTCGGCGTTCGGATGTTTTTCTGCCTCGACGATCTCTCCGACCTTGAGCTGGACCTTCATGAAGTCCTCGAATTGAATGAACGGATCGGTCTGTACTGTTTCTTCAGCCACGGGGGCCTCCTGTTTCTTTTTCTTTGCATCTGACTTTGCGACGGCTTCTTGGGCTTTGTCCGGCAGGGCTCCTTCGAGCGCTTCTTGTATGCGTGTGGGAAGTTCCGTCATTCGAGGAAACAACGGCTCGCCGGGAGCAACCTTGGTGCCCGCCTGGAGCTGGTCGAGGGACTGAACATTAAGGATGCTGAGGGGGGCCATGCCCAGCTTCTCTCCCAGCTCTTTTCCTTTGTTCGGTGCCACCGGGCTCATCAACACGGCTGCAAATCGGCAGATCTCGAGACAGCGCCGCATCACACCAGCGAGACGGACCGTCTGGCCCTCGCGGTTGAGCTTCCATGGCTCCATGTCATCGATGTATTTGTTGCCCGCCTGAACCAAGGTCCACACAGACTCCAGGGCCACAGATATCTGCATTCCCTCGATGGCTGAGGTGAAACGAATGAAGGCCTCGTCGGCCACGGATTGGAGCGCGTCATCCGCTTCGGTGTTGGGGTCAAGCGCTGGAATCTCGCTGTTCAGCCATTTGGACGTCATCGACAGAGACCGGTGAGCAAGGTTTCCCAAGTCATTGGCGAGGTCTGCATTGTACCGGGTCATAAAGCCCATGTGAGAGAAGTCTCCATCGGCACCAAATTGAATCTCGCGCATCAAAAAGTAGCGCACGGCATCCACGCCATAGCAGTCAATCAGCAGATGTGGATCGACCACATTGCCAATGGACTTACTCATTTTCTGTCCCTCGATGGTCCACCAACCGTGCGCATACAAACACTTGGCTGGGCGCTGACCCATCGCAAAAAGCATGGTCGACCAATAAACCGAGTGGGTCGTCAGGATGTCTTTTCCGACCAAGTGATAGCTGGCAGGCCACCATTTCTTAAATGCATCGCTCGAGCCATCGGGATGAAACCCAATGGCTGAAATGTAATTCAGCAGTGCGTCAAACCATACATAAGTGACGTACTCTGGGTCCATGGGGAAAGGGATGCCCCATGGCAAGCGCGCCTTGGGGCGGCTGATGCACAGGTCTCCTACTTCTTTCTTCAGATAGCCCAAGACTTCATTTTTTCTGGACTGGGGCTGCAGGAAGTCTGGGTTGTCTGCAATGTAGGTCCGGAGCTGATCGGCATACTTGGACATGCGAAAGAAGTAGTTCTTCTCCTTGATCCATTCGACCTTTGTGCCGTCATCCGGACACCGACCATCCACCAAGTCCTTCTCGGTCCAAAATCGCTCCGCAGACTTGGAGTACCAGCCCTCGTAATCAGCGGTGTAGATGTCACCTTCATCGATCAAACGCTGAAGAACATCCTGAACCACGCTTGTGTGGCGCTTCTCTGTGGTTCGAATGAAGTCATCATGTTGAATCTCCAGTCGCTCCCACAAGGCCTTGAACGGTTCACTCAGCTCGTCCACATGCTGCTGAGGGCTGATGCCTCGCTTGGTCGCAGCCTCAAGCACCTTCTGTCCATGTTCATCGGTTCCGGTCAGAAAGTATGCTTCTCTGCCGTTCATGCGGTGCCAGCGGGTGAGCACATCTGCAGCGATGGTCGTGTATGCATGGCCCAAATGAGGCTTGTCATTCACATAGTAAATAGGCGTGGTGATGTAAAAGTTGTCGGACACCGGCATTTACCTCCGTCTGGCCCGGTGGATAGCACGCATCTCGTGGGTCGCAAGGTGAGGGATCAGCGTGTCACCGGCTTGTGGCAGGCCAGTCGGTTGGATAGTCCCCCGGCATGGCTTCAGCACTAGGTTTCGTCATCGAGGTTTTCGACCCCACCACACCGGGCCGGCTCTGCCGTGGCCGCGAGCGTTGGATTGAGTACGAGACCATGGAAACAGAAGAAGAGTCTACACCGATTCATCGCATAATTATGTCCGGTGCAACCTTCTCAGACGATCGTGCGCGAGATGCCCGCCGGGGCATTGCATTCGGTCCCGTTGGCTACGCGCCCTTGCTTCAGTCACTGCTTGGTGACGGAATGCTGGTGGCGTACTGTGAAGAAGGTCACCCACAAGAAGTGCCCGAAACTGCCGCTGGTGTCGAACACCACACCGTCGCTCGTCCAGGTGGCTCCCTGCGAGAATGGCGGGTGCGCTGGCATGTTGAAGTGACCGATGATGCCTCTCTCGAGCATGCACTTCAGGCTGGAGCCGACGTATTTGTAGTTCTCAAAGCCCCCAGTGACGATCCTGCTTCCACGGCCCACGAGAGCCCACTCATCCCTCCTTTGGCGGATGAAGCAGCATTTCTTCCGAATTTCTTCAACGAGTCTTTTGCGAGTGCTTTGTTTCTGCTCACAGGATTTCGCTCCGAGGGCCGACCCAACCGCTACTTCCAGCCATGGGGTGTGCCCGCAGTTCTGGAGCATGTGGATGCCGTCGCTCTGATTCATAGAGACAAGCACGGCCCAGCATTGGGTGTGTACCGAACCGCGCCATTCGACATGGAAGCCATTTCTTCGTCGCTGAACCAAGAAAATACACAGCCCCTCTTGGTGCCTTTTGCCATTCCACCCATGCTTGCCCGCTGGGATCGGGCGCTGTCCGAGCTGCGGGCGACCTGGGACACCGCGTCCTTGGGAGACTTTCCAGTCCCCCTGGCCGAGCTGCGGCCCCAAGGCGACTCGTGGAATCACGATGGCCCGCTTGATGATGTCATCGCCGCCGAGGAAGCCCCGCTGGTCGAAGCTGAAGACGTCCCCCTGGCCGAAGTCGAAGACACCCCCTCAGAAGAGTAGGCTCAGCTTCCGGTACCGAACGAGCCTGTGTCTGTGTTTAGTGCACTGTTGCGGCGACTCAGCAGCTTGGACAAAAACAAGCGGCGATCCGTATTGACACGCCCATCCGTACGACGAGAATGAACCTCGGTGTACACGCCAATGTCATCAAAGCCCATCTCCAAATACATGCTGTAAGAACGATTCCTCACCGCACTGACTCGCAGCACCACATGGGTATATTTTTGATGATCCACCAATTCGAGCCGCTGAGCCACCAAGCACTTGCCGATACCCTCATTGCGCGACGACTCTAACACCCCGAGCTCGGCCAAGTAGTACGTATGAGGCACAGGAAGCAGGCCTCGAAGGTCCCTGGCAATGTCAGGTTTCGAGACGGCAGGCACCCCGATCCCAAAGCCAACCACCTTTGTTCGGCCGCGGACAGCAAACAAGCAGATGTTCTCCGGAGACGACAAATAGCGGCGCAGAATGCCCTGGGCTTCGGATGGAAAGTACCGTTCATTGTACGGCGGTTCAGAGAAGATGTCCTGATACGCGCCAGCGAAGCTCGCCTGGTATGGCAATGCCTCCTCCGGACTAGAAAGTCGGATTATTCGGATCCCGTCTGGACGTTCGAGCACGATCACGTTGAGATCATGCCGTGGGGGTCGATTCGTTGCAAACTCTCAGAACTCATGAGGCCAACCAAGCCACTGCAATCACAAGGGTTTGCTCATCTTCAACATCGACACCAAGCTCTCCTCCTCCGAGTGCGGCGTGGCGCTGACTGGCCTCACCCCAGAGTCGTACATTCGCCCGACCATTCGCCACCTCAAGCACCTCTACCTCGCGCGGGTCAAGCTTTAAGCCTGTGCCCAACGCCTTCAACACCGCCTCCTTGATGGCCCATACCTGACTCTCAACTCGTGGGTTTCCGTTGCACATCTTCTGCTCGCTCAACCGGAACCATGTCTCCGCAAAAGATGGCGCACGGGCCTCCACCACCTCGAGGTCGATCCCAGCCCTGCCCATCCGGGTCGCCACGGCCACTGCCTGACCATCCCGATGGCTAATGCTGACATGAGGGACGGGTTCACCAGACTCAGTCACCACGAATGGCTCTCCTGAGGAACGATTCTCAATTCGAAAGTCGGCCGGCTCGAGCCCGGTGAGGTCTGAGACGGCCTGCTTCGCCGCCATTCGGCCGAGGATGCGATCCGCTTTCCGTTTTGGCGTCCCCCTAGACGTCACATACGCTCGATCGGCCTCGGTAAGCAAGGCCTTCTCACCCTCTTGCTTGCCCGACTTGATTCGTGCGATGACCGCCGCTGTCCACCCACCCTTGGGCGGATCAAAGAGGTGCTCGGGAGGAAGCGGTCCGGCCTCCACCATCTTGAAACCCCTCAGGGACAGAATGCGGCCTCCTTCACCATGGACATCTACATCGTAGACTTCACCATCTCGCCGAACAGTCAATCGAATCGGTTCATCGTCCCGAACCGACCCATGCACGACTACCTCACGAATCTCCTGGGGCAGAGCCATGACACCGTTCACCATCATTCCATGAAGTCCGGCCGCCTGGAATGCCGCCTCAAGCACCAATGGGATGGTCTGGAGCCCGCCTGCTATCGCGAGATGGGCCACCTTTCCTTCCACGAGCATGCCATCAAAAGTGGTCGCTGTACCCTGGGTCAGCACTTGAAAGATCGGGCCATGAAAGAAGCGCGAATAGATTTCTTCGGCACTGACCGGATGGTCGGGCATACCCATGGGGGGCAAGCTCGCAGTCTCCGCCATTGACCAGCGAATCATGCTTGAGAAGTGTTCGGTCTCTATCAGGCGACCCGTCCTACCTTTTCGGGAAGATGACAGGGTGCAAGCCACTCCGCCCTGTACAGGTGTGGCGCTGACAATCAGCTCTGTAGCGGACGTTCCATGCAGCTTGACTGGTGCCTTGTACAGTACGTTCTCTGCCCCGGCGTATCGGTGACCCGGATCCGCCATGCTCGCGACTGCTGCCATCATTTCCAGCCCGATTACACCGGGCAAGACCGGCTTGCCATCAATCGCGTGGTCGACGATCCACGGGTCGGAATCAAGGCTCAATGAGCGCGTGGCAATCAGGGTGGAGCCATCCATTTCCACGCCATCGATGAGGGGGTGGGAAGGGGCGATACCAAAATCACCCAGGCGGCCTGCGCACATCACCTCACCGGTCATACCGGTCACCACCATGTCCACCAACAGCTCGGCTCCCGGGCCTGCTGGCAACATTTCGACGCCGCGATCACTCAAGAGTTTGTCCATTCCACCTCGAACCGCCATCCCCACGTCGGCCCATGCAGTCCAATCCACGTGCAAGGAGTTCGGGCGAGCAAAACACACCTGAGCCATGGCCTCATTTGCTGCGGAGTAATCCACCTGCCCAGGGTTACCGAAGCGACCAGACACCGAGCCCATGGACACAAAGAACGCGTCCGGCTCCAGGTCTTCTGCCAACGCAAGGCCACCGACTGCCTTTCCGTCGAATACACGATGAAACGCGCCTTCGTCCTTGTCCGCAATGAGCCGACTCTCCTCGACTCCGGCACCATGCACCAAGATACCAATGGTACCCAGAGACTTCCTCACACCGGCAAGGCATGCCCGCACACCATCCGAGTCTGCGAGGTCCACCTGGAAGAATTGTACTTCTGCTCCAAGCGCCTTCATTGCTTCAATATTTTGGCGAGCCTCCTCCGCACGCTTCAAGGGAGCGACGGCATTGCGAACCGCTGCAGGCGTAGCCCGCTTTCCAGCCTCCTCCAGGTCCGCCTTGGCCTTGGCTTTGGCCGCGTCCTCGTCCAGTGGGGAATCACCAGGAGGGGTGCGGGCCAACAATGCCAGCTTTCGGACCCCGCGTGCGGCAAAAGCAAGGGCGACCTGTGCGGTGACACCTCGGGTGCCTCCGGTAAGCACGACCACCCCATCACCCACCGAACCACCTTGTTCTGGAACCGGCACAACCTGCAGTTCGATGGCTTGACGCCCCTCGTCGCTCCAGTGAATTTCTACCGAACCATCTCCACAGCCCAGCTCCTCGACAACCAAGGCAGCAGCGGTATCTAAGCCCATGACTGGGCTCACGTTGACCACTCGCGCAGTACAGTTCTCCCACTCTCGACCCAGGGCCTTTGCAAAGCCTGCGGTGGCACCGGCATTCCGCCCGGCAGCCATTTCAAGAGGGGTCAGGCCCGTATTCACAGCACAAACCCAGTCGGAAGGGCGGGCGCTGTCCACGGACTGTGCACACGAAAAGCTCTCGAACACATCCCCACTCGCGTCGATCACTGCATCGGGAGTACCCCCGATGTTGCCACCCTTGGTCTCGACCTGTGCTCGGATTGCATCGGCGAGGGGATTGGTGCCCAACACGGCAATACTTCGA
The DNA here is from genome assembly GCA_963932775.1 of uncultured bacterium. Classification (GTDB taxonomy): domain Bacteria; phylum Myxococcota_A; class UBA796; order UBA796; family UBA796; genus UBA796. Next base: position 1,077 of record CAWVVG010000065.1, on the reverse strand, counting down.
CCCTTGATTGAACCCATTGCCCAAGGCGGACGGGCCACAGCCATCGGGCGACGAAGGCGAAAGCTGGCCGGGAGCTCCGACGATTCTTTATCGGAGCTTTGGGCGACATCTGGAGCCGGAACGGATGCTGGAGCGGGCGCTGGAGTTGGCACCTCTTCAGGTGCCGAAGCGGCAGATTGTGACCCACCAGCAGACTGCCCCAGCTGACCATTCATCCAGCCCGCAAGGGCCTCGATCGTTGGGTAGTCCGTCAGTCGAAAGTTCTCATCGGGTGAGAGACCGTGTTGCTCGCGGACCTGACCAAAGATCTCTGCCTGCTTCACCGTGTCGATGCCCAGATCAGCCTCAAGCTCGTAATCCAGGTCCAGTTCTTCGATACCGTATCCAGTCTTCTCTGCGATCACAGCCAACAGATCGTCCAGAACATTCACCGCGCCAGATGGAGCAGAGTCCACAGCCACAGCCACAGCCACAGCCACAGCCACAGGCTCTATTGGCGCTGAGGCGGGCGGAGTACTTCCTGCATCAGCAGCCTGACCCAGCTGACCATTCATCCAACCCGCGAGGGCCTCGATCGTCGGGTAGTCCGTCAGCCGGAAGCTCTCATCGGGTGAGAGACCGTGTTGCTCGCGAACCTGACCAAAGATCTCTGCCTGCTTCACCGTGTCGATGCCCAGATCAGCCTCGAGTTCGTAATCCAGGTCCAATTCCTCGATACCGTACCCAGTCTTCTCTGCGATCACGGCCAACAGATCGTCCAATACATTCACCGCCCCAGCAGCGGGAGCCGGAGTTGAGGCTGCCTTCTGGGCCGCAGGTGGTGGTACTTCTACTGCGACGGGTGCGGCGGGTGCGGCGGGTGCGGCGTCACCGCCGGACTGACCCACTTGACCATTCATCCAGCCCGCAAGGGCCTCGATCGTCGGGTAATCCGCCAGCCTAAAGTTCTCATCGGGGGCGAGACCATGTTGCTCGCGGACCAGACCAAAGATCTCTGCCTGCTTCACCGTGTCGATGCCCAGGTCAGCCTCGAGTTCGTAGTCCAGCTCTAATTCTTCGATACCGTACCCGGTCTTT
>CAWVVG010000064.1:0-12165 GCA_963932775.1 uncultured bacterium | reverse complement strand
GGCTGAATTTGAGGTCGATGGAAATACGGTAGATCAGCTGCCTTTTGAGGCCAAGAGTGCTTCGGATCTTGACCGTCAGATCGATGCCGCGGCATCGGCAAACGTAGATGCGGTGCTCTTTGTGTCCAGTGAAAAGAGTGACTCCGTCGCGTTTCTTCAGGCAGTCGTCGACGATTCTAATTTCGACACAACGAGAATCTTCTTCGCCGACGGCGGGAAGGATACGGATATTTTTGATGCAGTGACAGGCCTGGATGATGATGTGCTGAGTCGGATCGAGGGCACCGCTCCAGCGCCAGCCGAGGGCCCGGTATACCAAAACTTCGCCGACGATTACCGGGCGAAGTATCCTGGGTTTACTGCCGATCAGACCCCCTACACGGCCTTCGCCTATGATGCGGCCTGGCTGGTCATCTATGGCACGGCTTGGGCCCATTACAACGAGGGGGCCATGACCGGACTGGGTGTGGCCCGCGGCCTTCGGCAGGTGAGCAAGCCAGGCTCGACTGAAATCGACATCGGCCCGACCACATGGACCACGCTGTTCGCACAGTTCGAGAACGGCAGCCAGGTCAATGTTCGGGGGGCTTCGGGTGAGCTTGACTACGACACGGACTCAGGAGAGACCTCCGCTCCCATCGACGTGTGGGGAGTAAAGGCGGATGGCGATTCCCACGAGTTTTTCAAGATTGATCCCGAATAACACTGAATCTCGTTGTATTTAGGGGCGGACCAATCCTTCGACGAATGGGACTTCAACCACCTTCTCGTGGTGGATTGGGCCGTGTCCAAAGTATCCATCTTCACCGAAGAGCTCTCCGTGATCAGCGGTGATGGTGAGCCAAGTGTTGGGTGGAAGTGCATCGATCAACTCCTCGACCGCGCCATCCACCCAGTTCACCGTATTTATCTGGCGGGCCTTGAGCTGGTTTAGGCGGTCTTGGCTGAAGCCCACCTCGGTCTCGGTCAGCATGCTTCCGCCGCCGGCCTGCTTGAATACCCCATGGACACCGTTGATTACCGGCCACTCCGATTCGGGCTCATCGGGTGTGGCGTAAGGGTAGTGCGTCTCTCCGGTATTCAGCAGGTAGAACGTGGGCCGGTCCTCTGAGAATTGAAGCATCTGGGTCATGGCCCGAAGGTCATTGTGGGCTGGAGCGAGGTCCCAGGAGTCAAAGTCCACGTTGAGGGGTGTGTGTCCGTTGAGCACGGGCATGCTCACGATGGAGCGGGTGTAATAGCCCAAGGAGTCCCGTAAAAAGTGAGGCAGCCACAGTCGGGGGACCATGTCGATGAAGCCCATCTCGGGAATCCCCAGCCGTCGGGCCAGCCCCGCCAACTCTTGCTTGTAGTAGGTGGAAGCAAAGACGTGTTTTGGGCTCTTGTGGGGCAGCAAGCCCATCAACAGGTTGAAGTGGGATGGACTGGTCCAGGTGGCGTAGCTGTATCGTCGCTCCACTTCACCGATTTGACTCATCACCCGAGGCTTGGCGGCGACGAAGCTGTCAAAGCGACAAGAATCGAGGACGAGCAGCACAAAATTGCGCGCACCATCGGGTGGGTTCGGCCGGTTGGGATTCATGACTCAGATGCTAACAGGATGAGTGTAGGCGAGTCGTGCTGGCCCCGTATTCACTCTTGAGGCTCATATTATGGTGTGTGTGTGTCATGCTGTGGGGGTAAAAGAAGGGGAGCTCTCGTTATGAAAAAGCCTATTTATTTTCCATCTGTATCGTTCTTGGCCATTGCCATCGGATGTGCGCTTGGTGTTTCGTTGTTGTCAGCACCGGCCATCGGGTACCCGACCACAGCGGTCTCCCTGGGGACGAACCCAGTCATTGCCGAGGGCGGGGAGGTCGGCCCAGACTCCACGGTAAATTTGTTCGAGGAATTCCTGGATTCCGAGTTTGTGATCACCGATGTGGTGCTCACGATCTATGGCTACCAAGGCGGTACGGACACCTGTAAGAACCGCGTGTCCTTGGACTCAGCCACTGCAAAGCTGGCACAGTACCACCTGACATCGGACACATATTACAACGGCACCTATCTACAGCCCACATCGATATCTCATACATACAGCAGTGGCCTCCCGGTGGCTTCAGGTGCACCCCTGACCATTACCAATCATGATGGTTACTGCTCCATTGGATACTCGGTCTCGGGATATCGTGCGGCTTCTTGACTGAGTCTCCTTGAGTTTGTCCATTTCGTTTGAGGCACTCGATTATTGAACGGGCTAATCGGGTGGCCTCAGGGATTGGAGCATCCGATGCAGCATCTGTATGGAGAGCCTGCCTTTACAGCCTTCCAGCTCAACAAGATTCGGGCTGGTTGTGGGGTTGATGCGCTTCACAGCGCCGAAGTGTTTTTTATCGATACGTCTGCGGCCCTCACCGGTGAGGAGCAGCGCCGTCTGAGCCACCTCCTTCAGGGAGCCCCTCCACCCCTTCAGCGTTCACCGGATCTGATCGTTGTGCCTCGGATCGGCACGATTTCACCCTGGTCGTCCAAGGCCACAGAGATCGTCGAGGTGTGCCAGATTGGTGCAGTCAATCGAGTGGAGCGCGGTGTGGCCCTTTGGACCTCGCCAGATGGGAACACTCCGGAGTTGCTTGAGCTGGTCTGCGATCCGATGACACAGACCGTCATCAGCGAGCTCGCCGAAGCCCGTCAACTGTTTCAAACCGCGGCACCAAACCCGGTAGTCCAAAGGGCGCTGGGATCGGACCCCACCGGGGCCCTTCAGCGAGCCAACGTAGAGCTGGGACTTGCGCTGAGTGGTGATGAGATCGAGTACCTGGTCACCAACTATGCAACGCTCGGCCGGGATCCCACCGACGTCGAGCTGCTGATGTTCTCTCAAGCCAATTCTGAGCACTGTCGGCACAAGATCTTCAACGCGAGCTGGACCATTGATGGTGAGGACATGCCGGAGAGTCTGTTCAAGATGATTCGGTATACCCACGCCCAGAGTCCCGAGGGCGTGCTGAGTGCATACTCGGACAACGCGGCGGTCATCGCTGGGTACTCTGCTGGCCGGTTTTTTCCAGATGCCGAGAGCCGTGTCTACGGTAGTCACGACGAGCCCGTACACATTGTGATCAAGGTGGAGACCCACAATCACCCCACGGGCATCTCTCCGCACCCCGGTGCTGCCACAGGCTCGGGTGGTGAGATTCGCGATGAAGGGGCCACGGGACGGGGAGGCAAACCCAAGGCTGGGCTCGCAGGCTTTAGCGTGTCCGACCTCCAGATTCCGGACAATCCCTTGCCCTGGGAAGATGGACGCCCTCACCCAAGTCGGCTCGCGACCCCCCTTCAGATCATGGTGGAGGGACCCATTGGTGCCGCTGCTTTCAACAACGAATTCGGTCGCCCCAATTTGTGTGGATACTTCCGTACGTTCCACCAAGACATCGCCACTAACGATGGACAAGAGCGTCGTGGATACCACAAGCCGATCATGTTGGCTGGCGGCTACGGGAGCATTCGACCGGGCCATGTAGACAAGAAGCGCTTGGAAGAGAATGCTGCACTTGTGGCCCTCGGTGGTCCAGCGATGCTCATCGGCCTTGGCGGCGGTTCGGCTTCGTCCATGGCCACCGGCTCTCAGTCTGAAGACCTCGACTTTGCTTCTGTCCAGCGGGCGAACCCTGAGATGCAGCGCCGCTGTCAGGAGGTCATCGATCGCTGCTGGGCCATGGGAGAGAACAATCCCATTGAGAGCATTCATGACGTGGGTGCTGGTGGGCTGAGCAACGCCTTCCCAGAGTTGGTCCACGACAGCGATCGGGGCGGCGTGTTTCAGCTGAGAGACATCCCGAATGCAGAGCCGCAGCTCTCACCGATGGAGATCTGGTGCAGCGAGGCGCAGGAGCGGTACGTCATTGGAATATTGGATGCCAATCTTCCCGTGTTTAGGGCGATGTGCGCCCGTGAGAATGCACCCTTCGCAGTGGTGGGCCGCACCACAAACAACGACGAACTGGTGCTCAACGACACCCACTTTGACAACGCGCCCATCGATATGCCCCTCTCTATGCTCCTGGGCAAGCCCCCCTTGGTGCATCGCGAAGACGAACACATAGAGGTCGAACGCCAACCGCTGAACACAGCAGGATTGGATCTCGCCGAAGCGGCTCGCCGTGTGCTTCGTTTGCCGACGGTTGGCAGCAAGTCCTTCCTCATTACCATCGGGGATCGGTCGATCACCGGGATGGTCGCCCGGGATCAGATGGTGGGTCCGTGGCAGGTTCCGGTGGCGGATGTTGCGGTTACCACCGCGGGTTTCGATACGCTTCACGGTGAGGCCATGGCCATGGGTGAGCGCACCCCCGTGGCCCTCCTCAATGCCGCGGCATCCGGCCGGATGGCGATCGGTGAGGTCATCACAAACATTGCTGCCGCCGACATCGCATCTTTGGGAGACATCAAGCTCTCCGCAAACTGGATGGTCGCTGCTGGACATCCCGGTGAAGGTGCCAAACTGTACGACACGGTGCAGACCATTGCCAAGGACCTGTGCCCTGATCTGGGGATCGCAATTCCAGTAGGCAAAGACTCCATGTCCATGCGTGCGAAGTGGAACAATGGAGATGGCGAGGAGCAGGTCACATCTCCGCTTTCCCTGGTGGTGACAGCATTCGCTCCGGTTGCCGACTGTACAAAGACCCTCACTCCTCAGCTTCGTACCGACCATGGAGACAGTGAGCTGTGGCTCATTGACCTGGGTCATGGAAAGAATCGCTTGGGTGCTTCGGCCTTGGCCTATGTCTACGACGAGCTGGGACACACGCCGCCGAACCTTGAAGAGGGGAGAACGCTGCGGATGTTCTTCACAGCCATCCAGGCCCTCAACACAAAAGGACTCTTGCTGGCCTACCACGACCGATCAGATGGTGGCTTGTGGGCGACCCTCTGCGAGATGGCCTTCGCCGGCCGAACGGGCTTGGACCTCGACGTTTCCGCCCTCGGCGCGGATTCCATTCGTGTTCTTTTTACCGAGGAGTTGGGTGCAGTGGTTCAGGTCAAGGCCGAGGACCGTTCCGAATTCCTGGCACTGCTTGAGGCCCATGACTTGAGCGCATGGTCCCACAAGGTCGGAACACCCAGCGCGGATAATCGCATTCGGATCCATCGCGATGGCCAAGTCATCTTGGACCAGGATTTGATGTCCTTGTACGCGGACTGGACCGAGACCAGTCACCACATTCAAGTGCTGCGGGACAATCCCGAGTGTGCACGGGAGGAGCGGCAGAGCAATCTCAGCCCCGATAATCTCGGTCTTCACGCAGACCTTCGCTTTGATGCCAACGAGACCTTCGGCCCATTTGAAGTGCGGCCTCGTGTCGCCATCTTGCGGGAGCAAGGCGTGAACGGTCAGGTCGAGATGGCGGCGGCGTTCGATCGGGCCGGATTTGATGCGGTCGATGTTCATATGAGCGATCTTCGTTCGGGACGGGTGACCCTGGCGGCCTTTAGTGGCCTCGTTGCATGCGGCGGGTTCTCCTACGGCGATGTTCTGGGTGCAGGCGGAGGTTGGGCCAAGCCCATTCTGTTTAGCGAGACACTTCGGCAGGAGTTTCGTTCTTTCTTCCATCGGTCGGACACCTTCTCTCTCGGTGTCTGCAATGGCTGTCAGATGCTGAGTCAACTCAAGGAACTCATCCCAGGTGCAGCGCACTGGCCCCGCTTTGTGCGGAATACTTCGGCGCAGTTTGAGGCCCGGTTGAGTCAGGTCGAAGTGCTTGATTCTCCATCCATTTTGTTCAAAGGAATGGAAGGTTCACGGCTTCCGATACCCGTCGCCCACGGTGAAGGCCGGATTCAGTTTGATGACTCATCCCAACAGAGCACAGCCAGTGAGCTCTCGGCCTTGCGCTATGTGGACTCAACTGGCGATGCGACAGAGCATTACCCCCAGAATCCAAATGGTTCGCTGGGCGGAAACACCGCCTTCACCAGCGTCGATGGTCGTGCGACGATCATGATGCCTCATCCAGAGCGTGCATTCCGGACCGTTCAACATTCGTGGCATCCCGATGAGTGGGGAGAGGATGGCCCTTGGATGCGCTTGTTTCGCAATGCCCGGGTCTGGGTGGGATAGCGGGCTTTAGCCCATCCAGGCGCCACCATTGATGTCGATGCCTTGCCCGGTCACGCCGCGTGCATCGGCCGACATCAGCCATGCCACTACACCTGCAACGTCCTCGGGCTGACTCATGCGTTTCATAGGGACCTGGGACATCGCGATCTTGTGCGCCTCATCTCGGGTCACTCCCATGCCTTTTGCCATTCCATCGACGCCTTCCCAGGCCATCTCGGTGCTCACCCAGCCTGGGCAGAGGGCGTTGACTTGGATGTTGTCTGCCGCGACCTCCTGTGCGAGGGCACGGACCAGGCCCAGGATGCCGGTCTTGGATGCACAGTACCCAGTGTAGCCAGGCACGCCGAAGCGCCCGAGGATGGATGACACTGCAATTAGGTTCCGGGGGCCAGGTCCAGGAGCCAAGTGGCGCTGGGCTGCCCGCAGGCAGAAATAGGTGCCCATAAGATTGGTCTGTACGAGGTCCATGAAGCGGTCATCGGGTCCATCGGAGTTGGCGCCACCGATGCCGCTGTTGGCGACCAATCCAGTGAAGTCCCCGACAACAGCGTGTGCGGCAGCGAAGGCCTCATCTACTTGTGCCTGTTCACGGATGTCACAGCTGTGAACAGTGACCGAGGGTGCTCCTTTGGCCCGTGCCTCCGCCGCAGTGGCTTCAAGGCGCTCAGTGTTGCGGGCCATCAACGCGAGGTTGTGTCCTTCTGAGGCGAGTCGGAGGGCGATGGCCCGGCCGATTCCTGTGCCTGCACCGGTGATGATGGTGTTGGGTGACATCGCTACTCCTCAATGGTCACGGGTATGTGGGCTTGGCGGTTTCCGAGCTGGTACCTAATCTCTCCTTCTCCGGAGGCGACAAAGGTAAGGATGGGCGCTTCGGAGTCCACGGTCGCTAGGTGGGTCGGGTTGATTTGCAGAACTGAAGGGCCCATCAGGATGGTCTCATCGCAGTACATGATCAGGTACCAGTCATCGCCAACCGTTGGGTTTGCAAGGTCTGCGACAGGGATTCCGTTGGCTCTCACAGAGATCTGGCAGGGTTGCTCCTCGGCGCCGGTATCTCCGGACTCAATGCTCAATACTGAGTCGGCGGTGTCCGTGGACTTGTTTTCGTCGCAAGCGGCGAAGAAAGCGAGAGCAAGAAAGTGCTTCATGACTGCACCAGGCTGACACTGAGACCATCACCGGCGGGAAGAATCCCGGTGAGGAGGCGTGGGTCAGCAAAGAGTTGTTGGTTGAATGATTGCAGGGCCAAGGTGGAGGTGTCGTCAGGCCGAGGCTCGTGCGCGGTCTTTCCGCCCCACAAGACATTGTCGGCGAGAATGAGCCCCCCCTTCCGAACCCGGGGAATCGCTACTTGCAGGGCGGCAGAGTAGTCCTCTTTGTTGATGTCGATCAGCACCGCATCGAACATTCCGTCGGTCGCCGAAAAGATGTCTAGCGCCGAGCCGATCTGGATGTCGATGCGGCCCTTTAGTTCTTCACCTGCGTACAAGCGCTCAAAGTCATCGAGCTCGTGGGCATCGCATTCTGAGCCCAAGACGTGTCCCTCTGAGCCCACTGCACGGGCAAAATAATAGGCGGAGAACCCAAACCCAGAACCGAACTCAAAGACTCGTTTCCCACCGATCGCTCGGGTCAGCAGCTCGAGCCAGCGTCCTGAAGTGTGGCCGATGAGCGGGAATTCTCGAGTGCGGGCATTGTCGGCCAGTCGAGCGGCGAGCGGAGATGGCTCCCCAGGCAACTGGTCAACATACGCTCCGATTTCGGGAGTCAGGATGGGCAAACGGGCATCGATGGGGCTGGACATACTTACTGCTTTAACGGACGCCAGCGATCGTGCAGCCACAGCCAGCTATGGGGACGCTCTTGGATCTTTCGTTCGTAGTATTGCTGGCTCAAGAGAGTCAAAGCATTTTCGGCTTCTGCGGGGTCATCGGGCAGATCTACGCGCAGTCGCTCGATTTCAATGTGGTGTTTTCCGGATGAGTCTCGCCATTGCCACGCACCAAACAGGGGAGCTTGAGAGTGCACGCCCAGCACTCCAAAGCCACGTGAAGTCCAGGCAGGACGTCCGAAGAAGGGCACAGAAACCCCTTGGTTGTGGCGTTGGTCCTGGACAAATACGACCAAGCGTCCCGCTCGCAGTGCACGATAAGCCGATAGCGCGGAGCCGGAGGGTGGCAGCAATTCGAGCCCTGCACGCTCCCGCTCTCGGGTGATCCACCAAGCAGCGAGGCCATTTTCGGGGGTCCGCACAAAGATGGTGGCGGGTACCTTCTCACCGGCACTAATGAGCGCGAGGTCCCAGGCCCCGAAGTGACCGGCCAGGCAAATTCCACCGCCTTGAACCAGCTCGGCACCGTGCACAACCGCTCTCCTACCCATGAACAACTCACAGTATCCCCAGGCTATTTCGCCAATGGAGCGCCTCAGACTCGACGCGGGCTCATCCGGAAAAGCTGCCCTGAAGTTCTCAATGGCCAGTGTCTTTCGAACTGGGATCACGCACCACCAGAGCCAGCCGAACAAAGAGATCATTTCCGGTGCTCCATGAAGGACTGAATAACCGGCTCCGCATTGGTGACTTGGGTTTCCATGACCAAGGTCCATACATCCGCGTCAGCCGGCAGTTTCGCAGCATCCTTCTCGGTCACCACGCACCCGGAGGGAATCTCACCTAAGGGACGATGATCCCCCACGACTCGAAGGTCGGAGATGGTTAGCCCCATGTCCAACAGGGTGCATACAAAGCGCCATGGGTCAGCGATACCTGCCGCCACTTCCACGGGGCCAGACAGTGCACTCAGTGGATGTCTCACTCCTCGGCGGAGCCAGTGGCTTGGAGTGGTTCGGCTGTGGATGACCGGAATGTTGGTGGGTAGGTTCAATGGTTGCAGGCCGGGTTGCCAATTGGACACCCAAATGGCATCCACTTTAGAAAGTGTGCTCCAAGTGAGTCGGGCTCGACCGACTGGGAACGGGCCTCCCCCCGTTGGGCGACGGGCATCGATGCACATGACCCGGAATGTGCGACACAGCCTCGGATCGCCAATCCCGCCATCGATGATGATGGCGGCGGCATCGCTTGCCGCCTCGATTCCTGCAGCGCGATCCGGTGCAGAGATAACGGCGGTTCCCCTTCGACGAATCATCTCGAGTTCATCGCCAAGGTCGTGTTTTGGCAACTGGTCAGGGTACCCGAAACGAATGCTTGGCCCGCCCCTGGCACGCCTATATCCAGCACTCAATACGATGGATTGCTCCAGGTGTTCAGCGAGCCATGCAGCGGCTGGAGTGCGGCCGGCACCGCCATTGACGAGACCTCCTACGACCAGCACACGGGAGTCGTTAATGGGTCCGATCTGCGTCATTCGGTGAAGTGTGGATGCCAGCCGCCACAGTGGAACCAATGGCCAGAGAAGCGGATGGGTGTGGCGCTCGCCGGGATGTGAGAGTGGCGGTAGCTCCTCCAAGATGGCTTCGATCGATGGAATCTTGTGCTGCGGTTGGGGTGGGGGCGTGGCCATGAGCGTGGACAAGGTCTTCGGTAGACCTGAAGGGTCGGGTACTTCCGTGCTCAAAAGTCCGGCCCATGCGGCGGGGTTCGCATGGGTATGAGGGCCATGAACAATATGGATCCCGGCCCCCGCCGCTTCAGTGGGGGAATGACCTCCAATGGAAGGGTCAAATGTGCCACCGATAAAGACGATGTGGGCCAAGGGAAGTAAACCGGCCAGCTCCCCGAGCGTGTCGAGGATCAGGATGTCTGCACTGATGTCTTCCCCTCTGGAGCGAATGGAGCAATCAAATCCGGCGGTCAGTCGCTCGATGTCGGGCACCCGATTCAGGGTCCTTGGTGCGAGTACCAGCAGCGGTCGGGGCGCTGGCAGCTTCTTCCATGCATCGATCAGTGCCTGCTCGTCCCCGTCCCGCGTCGACGCTCCAATGATGGTCGGTCGGTTGAAGTTGAGGGCTGGCGGAGGAAGGGGCGCTGTAGCCTTTAGGTCGCCCCAGTCCTCGCTGTACAGAAACTGTACATCACGGGTCAGCCACTGGAATCCATGCTTGAAGGGGCTTCGCTGCCAGCGTCTCCAGCCGGGCCCTTTCCGGGCAGACACGACGGTGACGGGAATGTTCCGACGTCGAGCCTCGAGCAGCCACCCGGGCCACAGCTCTCCTTCGATAAGGACAATGCGCCCGGGTCGCGCCCGGTCCAGCCAAGGCCCGATCACACCGGGCAGGTCGAGGGGGGCAGGAAAGGCACCGGGTACGGGGGTTCTCCAGGAAGAGGAGGTGATCCAGGACGGGCCAAGGTGTGGAGAAAGTCCGCTCAGGCCACGGTGTTCACCCAAGCTCGCGCCGTGAACCCATGTGCGCCCAGGGCTGGGGTGGGGCAGGTGGATGATGTGGCGTCGGGCACGGGGCAGCAGGAGCAGAAACGGCCAGGCCAGTAGCCCTAGGGCTCGCCAGAGAATCAATAAGGGCAGGCCAATGATCACGCGATATCCCAAACGAAAACAGGGTGGCCCAGACAAGCTGAACCACCCTGAGTGATTTTGAAAGAATCAGTCGTCGCGACGACGGCCCATTGCAACCAGTCCGAGCGCAAGGGCGAGGCCCAATGGTGCGGTCCGGTTGCCGGTGGTGGAGCAGCCCTGGGCTGCGGGCACTTCCACATTGATGTTCGTAGTGGTGCTGGATCCTGTGCCTGCACCTTCGAGGTCTCCAAGGGCGTCTTCATTTTCCTCGTTATTATCATTGTCAGGATTGTTGTTGCCGTTGTTTCCGTTGTTGCCGCCTTGGTAATCCTCGGGGTCAATATCGGGCCGGGAGATTTGGATGTCGTTGACGGCGATACTCATGGTGCTGTCCGTGTCCCACCAGTACCAGCGAGGATCCGTCGCGGTGCCAGAGAGCTCAAGACGCTCGAGGTTGAAGCCCTTGTCTTCATCGGCCTGCATAACGATCATGAACTCGTGGTACGCGTTCTGCTCTTGGCGATCCCAGCTGTCCAGGTACAGGTCCCAGTCCAAGTCGGAAGGCGTACCCTGAACCATCATCTCCCAGCGCCACAGAGTGATCTGGTACTTGGTTTGAATCTGGAAGGAATCGTTCATGTAGCCCTTGGCCTGAACGGTCGCTGAAATCTCTTCTGTGACGGTGCCTTCAGTGTCGCTGCCTTCTTCAATCTTCTGCTCGTAGGCGACCATAGCCGCGCCTTCAGCGTTGGTGTTCAAGCCGTAGGAGCTCTCCATTGTGACGGAACCGTAAGAGTCCCAGCCATAGGACTCGAAGGGGATGGACCAATCCCAGCGAAAGCCCGCGTTTTCCATGTCGTTGTAGGTCTCAGCGTGGAGACTGAGAACGGGGTTGTCGGCGACTTCGAGCCTCCAGCCTTCTTCGAGGTTTGGAGTGGTGCGAGCCTTGACCACGGCTACCCAGAAGTCGGAGCCACGATCGATAGAGGACTCAAACCAGAAGAACTCCGCAATCATATCGGTGGTGTTTCCGTGGCGGTCTTCCACGCCTGCATACAGGGTGTTTCCGGAGAAGAAGGCGTAGCGATAGTTCTCGTCGTCTTCCAGGACACCTGCGGTCACCTCACCGATGGTGACGTCGATGTCACCCTTGAGCATGATCGCGCCCTTAAACGAAGTCTCAGCATCTGAGATGCCCGTAGTCGATGAGCTGGAGTCACTGCCGCCGCTGGTGTCTCCACCCTCGTAAGAGTCCCAGTCGAAGAGACCGGTATCTTGGGCCTGTGCGGTACCTGTAGTCAGAGTGGCCAAAAGGCCAAATGCTCCGAGGATGGTTGCTGTGCGCTTCATGTTGAACTCCAGTGGGTTGGATCGGTAGTTGTTTGGGATGACTTCTTTTACACCAACTCAACCAGCGGCTGTGTGACGGCGAGGTGAAAGGGGGGGTGTGTCTGTGACGCGATGGTGACGGGACCCTAAACGACACATTGTCGTCACCGGGGCCACGAAATTCGGCGGTTTTTCTGGCCTGAAAAGTTTCAAGCAGCGGCTCAGGACATCCCGGTCGTCTGATGCTTA
>CAWVVG010000063.1:0-12239 GCA_963932775.1 uncultured bacterium | reverse complement strand
TACGCACCGGCGATGCGGTAGTCAGCGTCGGCTGCGTCCACAAACTGCTCGCTGCCGAACGAAGCGCCGAGAAAGATGTAGGTCATTCCGGCATCGCCGCCCGCATCGTCGTTGCTGCGAGCACCGATGATGATGTCGCCCAAGCCGTCGCCGTCGACATCGCCCGCGGCATCAAGAGCACTGTAAAACTGGCCCCTGCCGAACTCTTCGTACTCGTTTTCGCCCTCGATGATGTAGTCGGCATCGGCGATACTGATGAGGGCCTCGTCGCCCAGCGAGCTGGCCCGGAAAATGCTCACGCTGCCCGAATACCCACCAGTGGAGTCTCTGTATGAGTTCACCATGATGTCTGCGAGTCCGTCCCCGTCGATGTCGCCGGCGCCGGCGACGGCCAAGCCTGTGTACATGGAATCAGTGTAGCCAATGAACTTGTAGTCGGCGGTCGACAAGCTCACCGTGTGCTCAATGCGACCGTCGGGTCCATCGCCAGATATTAGGCTGCTCGACAACACCAAATACGCAGCCCCTCGGTTGGTTCCGGAGTGATCGTCGTACTGCGCACCAATGAGGATGTCTGATTTGCCGTCGCCGTCGACATCGCCGGCACTGGCCACAGACCCTCCGGAGTGGTCGGAGCTAGATTCTCCCGTAAAGCTGTAGTCGGCCCGGGCGAGGTTCAAGCGCGTGCGGTCGCCCAAGGACTTGCCGTAAAACAGGTACGTCTTTCCGTTGTTGTTACCCGCGTCGTCGTTGTACCAGGCGCCAACCAACAGGTCGTCGAGTCCATCGCCGTCTACATCACCGGCGTTCGCCACTGAATACCCGGCCCAGTCATCGCTGCCTTCGCCCACAAACTCGTAGTCGGCGATGGCTAAGGTGATGTCGGACGAACCGCCGCTGGCATCGCCCGAGCCCGAGGCGCTGTCACTGGCGTCAGGGTCGGCGTCAATGCGCACGGTGGCGGTGCGGGCGGCGCCCAAGGCGAGTCCGTCGAAGGGGGTGACGGTGCAGACGACCAGGTCGTCTTCTGCGGTGGCGGTGCCCAGGGTGGCCGATGAACCGGATGGCACGCCGTTGATGGTCCACTGCAAGGTGGAGCTATCGGCATCGGCATCGGCATCAGCAAAGCCCGAGTAGGTGCATGTGAGCGCATCGGATGCATCGGGGTCGTCCGGTGCAATGGTCACATCGTCCACGGTGGGTGCGCTGTTCTGCACGATGACGGGGGCGGATGCGACCGGTTCGCCGTCGGTGGTGCCGTCGTTCGGTGTCACGGTCACGGTAACTTCTTGGCCCCGGTCAAAGAATACGGCGCCGTCCAGACTCGCGGTGGTCACGGCCACCGGCGTGCCGTCGACCCGCCATTGGTAGCTGAGGGTCACCGCATCGCCGTCGTCGTCGCTGGTGCTGACAAGAGCGGTGACGGTGTCGGTTGAGGTGACCGTGGTGGGAATCAAGCTGACAGCACGGACTTCGGGGGCGCTGTTGGCCGAGCCCACAACAAGGCTGGCGGTTTCACTCGGACCGGTGGCGTCGCCGTCCGACGGGGTCACCGTGCAGACCACCGTGTCGGTGGCGGCGATGGCGGCGGTGAGCGCAGCGCCCGTACCCGCTTCAATGCCGTTGACGGTCCAAGCGATCGTGCTGAGGTCGGCATCGCCGTCAATGTCGGCAAAGCCCGCGTAGCTGCAGGTGAGGGTATCGGTCTCAATGGCCCCGTCGGGAGTGATGGCCACGGTGGCCACTGACGGGGCTGTGTTCTGCACGGTCACGGTGGCCGAGCTTACGGCATCGCCGTCGTCGTCGCCGTCGTTGGGTGTGACCCGGCAGGCCACAGTATCGCCGCGGTCAAAGTCGAGGCCCGTGAGCGTGTCGGTCATGGCGCCCACTTCGATGTCGTTCACAATCCAGGCGTATTCGTAGCCAAAGCCAACGGTGCCATCGGCGTCGGTGGTGATGCCTGGTGTGCATGTGAGCAGGCTCGCTTCGGTGGGTTCAGCGGGGCTGAGGTCGACCGAGGCCAACACGGGCAGTGTGTTGCCGATGGCGACCGAAGCCGATGCGAGCGCATCGCCGTCGTCGGTGCCGTCTGTGGGCGTGACGGTGCACATCACTTCATCGCCTTGGTTGAACCAGATGGACGACAAGGTGGGTGACGACACGGTCAAGTCGGCGCCGTTGACGTGCCAGGTGGTGGCGATGGCCACATCGTCGCCGTCGGCATCGGCGGTGTCACCGGCAGTACAGGTGAGGGTGTCGCCTTCGCGGGCGTCTTCAGGACCGAGGTCCACGCTGGCCACACTCGGTACGGAGTTTGTGACCCACAGGGTGGTGGCCATGGGCTCGCCTTCCGATTCGCCGTCAAATGGGGTCACGGTGCAGCCCACCAAGTCGCCGCCCACGTGGCCCGACTCAAGCAATGAACCGGAACCGGCCGAGAGACCGTTGATCGTCCAGCTGACGATGGACACATCAGCGTCGCCGTCGGCATCCGAGTAGCCGGTGTGGCTGCAGGTGAGCGCATCGGGGGCTCTGGCCGGGTTTGGAGCCATCATCACCATACCGATGCTGGGCTCGGTGTTTTCAATCGGGACGGGGTTGGAGTCGACCGGGTCACCGTGATCGGTGCCATCAAAGGGGGTCACTGTGCAGACCACGGTGTCGCCACGGGCAAAGGCGTCGGAGGTGAGCGCTGATGTGGTGGCAGCGAGGGGCTCTGTGGCCCCTTCGATGTACCAGGCAAAGCCAAAGCTGACCGGGTCGCCATCGGCGTCGGCCGCAGAGCCTGGGCTGCAGGTGAGCAAGTCCCCTTCTCGGGCCGGGAAGGGGCTCAGCACCGCACCGCTGAGAATGGGGGCGGTATTGGCTTCGACTGGCTCCGTGACGTCGCCGGTGTCGTCTGTGGCGCCGGTGTCGTCTGTGGCGCCGGTGTCGTCTGTGGAGCCGGTGTCAGCGTCTGCATCAGCATCAGCATCAGCGTCTGCATCAGCATCAGCATCAGCATCAGCATCAGCATCAGCGTCTGCATCGGCGTCTGCATCGGCATCAGCATCAGCGTCTGTCTCTGTGCAGGCATCAGCGCCCGCGCAGCCGTCGTCGTCGCAGTCAAAAAGCCCGTCCATGTCGTTGTCTGCATCGTCTGAACAGTCTCCGGCCTCGCTGCCTTCGCTCCTGTCTTCGCTCGGCGTCGGGTCAATCGGGTAGCAGTTACCGTCGGTCGCCATACCAAAGCCGTCATCGCAGTCGGTTGCTGACGGTGCAGTGCTGTCGGTATCTTTTCCACCACAGCCAGCAGCCAAGGGAATCATCAAAAACGAAATCAGTGCAAGACGCATGGAACCTCCAAGGCTGAGAGTCTACACGATGCTGGCATAAACAAAAGCCTCTCAAACCGAAGCCTGAGGCACGTTGATTCACCCGGCTGGAGTCGTGACTACAGTGAGTTGAGAAGACCGCTGAAGAGTGGATGAGTAAGCATTCGATTCCAACTGCACCGTCTGAAAAACTGTCCTGTGACTTCAGCAAGGGGTTGTGCAACCAGCGTGTACAAAAAAAATTAAGGCGTATTCTCCAGAACAATACCGCTAAATCAGCATTGTTCTGGTTTGGCCAAAACCATGGGAAAAATGCCGACAATGTCTCCGGATTGCCCGGACCCGAACGGGAAATTATGAATGGCACCATTGGGCATTTTCGAGGCTAAATTTGAGCCCCAGTCAATCGAATAGGCAGGTATTTGAGACGCTCGGTTTTAGTTCCCTATAATGGGAACTATGGCCTCTCCCCCGACCGGTACTGTGTCCTTGGTGTTTACGGACATTCAGGGCTCAACTGCCCTCTGGGAATTCTTTGGTAAGGATTTTCAGAGTTCGTTGATGCAACACAACGATTTGTTTCGCGCGGCCATCGCTCAGTTCGGGGGGTACGAAGTCAAAACCGAAGGTGACGCATTCATGGTCGCCTTCCAAGATGCCTCGGCCGCCGTTCAAATGTGCCTTTCGATGCAGAGGCAACTTCATGCCGCAGCCTGGCCCAAAAGCTTTGACGACCCTGCAGTCTCTCACCTTTCAGGGCAATCATCCGATGAACTGTTCCACGGGCTGCGCGTTCGGATGGGGGTCCATACTGGGACACCGGAGTGTCGGCCGGATCCCGTCACGGGACGAATGGACTACTTCGGTCGAATGGTGAACCGGGCTGCACGAGTTGGAGGTGCGGGACACGGTGGACAGATCCTGATGAGCAATGCGACGTGGGAGGCCCTCGGTGCACGGTTCGACGGTGATGCGGCGGTAACTGAGCTTGGAAGGCACTCCCTCAGGGGGATGAAACGGGTGGAGACTCTACGGCAAATATTGCCCAATCCACTGGCCGAACGAAAATTTCCTCCACTCAAAACCCTGAACCAAGGCAAGACAAACATACACAGCGTCGTCGATTCCTTCTTGGGCAGAAGCGCCGAACTGAGTGAGCTTGGCGGCCGCATCGCTCAAGGGCACCGACTCATCAGCCTGCTGGGACCAGGCGGCATCGGGAAGACTCGCCTTGCGCAACGGTTTGGGGAGAATCAATTCGGCACGTTTGCAGGTGGGGTGTGGTTCTGTGACCTGACGGGTGCCCGAGATTTGCCCGGGATTGTGTCAGCCATGAGCGTTTCGTTACGGCTGCCGCTAACCAAAGGAGACCCCATAAAGCAGATCTCCTCTGCCCTCGGGGAGTACGGTCGATCCTTAATTATCCTCGACAATTTCGAGCAGGTGGTCCAGTTCGCACCGGAAACCATTGCTCAATGGCTCTCATTAGCTCCGGAAGCCATCTTCCTGGTCACCAGTCGAACATTGCTTCGCATCGCTGGGGAATCGGTCCTCTACCTCGAGCCTCTGCCGCGGTCTGAGGCCGTAAATCTATTCTTTGAGCGTGGAACAGCGGTGTTTCCACAGCTAGAACGAACGGAACAATCTGAGCGCACTGTTTCCGATATCGTTGTCCGTTTGGACTGCATGACCCTTGCAGTGGAGCTGGCGGCTGCACGTGTCCGTATGCTTTCACTCGAACAGATACTGACCCGCTTGTCTGAAAGTCTGACACTACTGGGTAATGGACGTCGAGATCACACAAGCCGGCAGAGCTCATTGCGTGCCGCCATCGACTGGTCTTGGCAGCTGCTGGGACCCGCTGAGCGTACTGTGCTGGCCCAAATGTCGGTGTTTCGAGGTGGCTGCACTCTGGATGCCGTGGAAGCCATCGTTGAGCTTTCTGACATCGACGATCCACCTTTGTTGATGGATGTTGTAGGGGCTCTGGTGGACCACAGCCTTCTGCGTCGTGTCGAGCCCATCGAAAATCATGTTCGGTATCAAATGCTGGAGTGCATTCGGCTTTTCGCGCACGAGAAACTTGGGGACGCTTTTGAACGAACCGCTCTCGCACACGCTGAATTTTACGGATCCCTTGGCGCACAGGAATTGTTGGAGTCCTTGGATACCAATGGCGGCGTAAAAATGCGTGCACTGCTCAGGATCGAGCGGCAGAATCTACTGGTCACAGTACAGGAAGCCACCGTTGTCTCTTGCCCCGACATTGTGGCGAAATCCGTGCTTGCAGTCTGTGTTGAGTACAGCATGCGAGGCCCAATTATGGATGGGGTAGCGCTCCTTGAAAAAGCACTCTCATGGACCGTCTCCCCTGAAATCCAGTGCCAGTTGCTGTACCGACTTGGGTGGTTCCTGCATCTTGCCGGAAACAACGATGAGGCCCTCCGACAGCAAGAGCGAGCTCTCGAGCTATCTCAGGCATTGGGCGACAAACGAAGCGAGTGCAATATCGTCGGCAATATTGCTTGGCTTCATCGCGAACACGGCCGAAGTACACAAGCCAAAGAGCACTACCTGCAAGCCATATCCATTGCTCGTGAGCAGGGTTACCGCAGCCTTGAAGGGGTCAATATTGGCAGCCTCGCGAACTTAATCAGAGACCAAGGCAATATTGAGCTTGCTCGAGAACACTACGAAGAGGCGCTGGGGATCGCACGCGAGATTGGTGACCGAGAGGCGGAGAGCATCACCATTGGAAACTTAGCCTGGCTTCATCTTGACAACGGGCATTTCATTGCGGCCTTGGAGTATTTTTCACAGGCACTGCGCATCGCGATCGAAGTGGGCAACCGACGAGGCGAAGGCATCACGCTGGCCAACATCGCTGGGGTTCAGCGCGCTCAAACCAGCCTGACTGAAGCGATGAATAACTACACACAGGCATTGAAAATTGCCCGGGAAGTTGGCAATCGAAGAGGAGAGGGCATCACGCTGGCCAACATTGGGGACATCCAACACAAGCAAGGTCTGTATGAAGCGTCGATTCAAAACCTCACGGCAGCGCTGAGCATCGCGCGGGAAGTCGGCGATCGAAAAGGAGAGAGCATCACGCTGGCCACGTTCGGAGCCGTCCAACATGACCAAGGCCTGCACGAAGCGGCGGTAAAGAGCCTCACAGAAGCGCTCAGCATTTCTCAACAAGTGGGCGATAGCAAAAATGAGGGATTCGTCCGGACCAAGCTGGGCATGCTCTACCGAAATATCGGACGTTTTGATGAGGCCAAAGAACAGTTTGAGCTCGCTCTCGAGATTGTTCAGGCAACAGGTTCCATCCCGGAACAAGGCAAGATCATAGGAAATCTTGGTGACCTCATGATGTCCAATGGCGACTTTGAAATTGCAGAAAAATACTTGGAGCAGGCCATCTCGGGATGTGCCAATGCCTACCCACTAGAGTCCGGCATCTTTGGTGGTTCACTCGCACTGATTCGGGCCCATCAGGGACGGTTTGATGAGGCTCACTCGCTCCTGGATGACGGAGAAAACCAGATCCGAGGCGTATCCAAGTGGGAGCTCGTCAAGCTCTTATGCAAGCGATTTCAAGTGGACTGCATCAAGGGGGACCCCAACTTTTCAGTCTGGCTGGATGAGGCTGAGGCGATCGCTAAAGAGTTGGGCGCGAGTGAAGCCTCTGAGCTCGGTCGTATGATGGCTCACGCACGTGAAGTACGCCCAAAGAGACCGCCTCCACAAGATTCATAGGCGCTGACCCAGGATGACTCTGAACAACTGACCGACACAGAATCTGGGGGTCTGGTGTTAGAACCCCCACTGGTCTTTGTACGTGTTCCAGAGGATCTAAAACAACGACCAGAGAACAAAAACACCGACCGCGGCGAAGTTAGTCGCCTTACGTTCGAAGTCGGTTCTCTTCCCAACGATGTGGGTTTCGCCTGAGGGGTCGGTCCTCACGACATACCGACGCTCCTTGAACGCGATGTACCACCCAAGGTAGCCGCCCGTCCAAAAAAGAGGGTTCTTCTTGAAGTCTCCGTACGGATCAGCATCCGCTGATGATGTGCAAAAGTAGATCGCGCCTGTCGTCGTCGTCCAAGTCGTTGCCCACGACAGTGTAGTCGTCCACACAGGTGAGGCTCGTCAGGTCAACGGAGACCATGTCACCATTGTCCCGAATGGTGAGGCTGCCGGTAAGGTCATCAAACAGGGGTGCCGAGAAGGATTCGACTGTGTTGTTGTTGCTGAGGTTGAAGCTTCCGTTGACCTCAAGCAGGGCGGGCAAGTCGAAGGTGGACACCTGATGCGCGTCCTGCATTTGGAACGACCCATTTATGGTTTGGAGGCCCGTGAAGAGAACAATCTCTAGCGCGTTGTTGTAGCGAATTTCCACGTCGGAACCGACTTCAGTCAGACTGCTGATATCGACGGTTTCAATAGAATTGTTGCTGTAGATGTGCAGGCGGCCATTGAGCTCTGTGAGGACCGGCATCGATAGCACCTGGATGCCGTTGTTGTACTCCAAGATCAGTTGACCTTCGATCGTGGTGAGGTTGTCAAAAAGAACTTCCTCAATGCCGTTGTTTGAGTTGAATTGAAGATTGCCCTCCACAACAGTCAAGGATGGCGCGGAGAGTTCGTCCAGGTTGTTGTTGGAGCTGAGGTAGAACTGTCCGTCGATATTGTCGAGACTGTCGATGTTGAGCGTAGACAAGTCTCGGTTTGTATTGAGGTTGAAGCTTCCCCCAACAGTTTCCAAGGAGGCAAAGTCAATGGACTCGGTGTCGTAGTTGTCGTGGATATTCAGGCTCTCTGCGATGTACGCGGCATTCGAGATGTCGATGGAACTTGCCTTGGAAAACTCGATCTCGACCTGTCCATCGATCGCTGTGATGCAACTGAGGTCGACCGCACCGACATCAATGGGGCTGATGTACAGGTCATTGACAACAGTTTCTCCCGAGTCACAGAATTCGTCAGCATCGGTGTCGCGGAAGATAATCAACGACCCCTCGGAGCTGCAGGTAAGCGCCAGCAAGAGCGCATGATGGGAGTCGATGGTGAGGTCGTTGCCGACAATGGTGAAGTCGTCGATGCATTCCAGGCTACTGAGGTCAACCGTTTGGAGGTCCGTGTTGTCGCGAATGGTCAAGGCACCGGTCAAGTCGAAAAACAGCGGTGCTCCGAAGGTCTCAATCTGGTTGTTATTGCTCAAGTTGAAGCTTCCATTCACCTCCAACAAGCTTGGCATTTCCAGCATCGAAACTTGATGGGCATCTTGCATCTGAAACGAACCGTTTACGACCTCCAGGTTCGTGAACAGAACCGTCTCCAGTGAATTGTTGTAGCGAATTTCCACGTCGGAACCAATTTCGGTCAAGCCGCCCAAATCAACTGTCTGCAGACTGTTGTTGCTGTAGATGTGGAGTCGACCATTGAGATCGAGAAGATCAGGAAACAGTATGTCTTGGACGGCATTGTTGTATTCGAAGATCATTTGGCCTTCGATTTCCGCCAAGTTGGGCATGTCCACGGCATCCAGTCCGTTGTTGGAGTTGAACTGCAGGTTTCCTTTGATGAGCAACAGTTCCGGGGTGTACAGCGTGCCCATCGCACTGTTGGAGCTAAGGTACATCTGCCCGCCAACCTCGGTGAGCGAACTCAGATCGATGTCTTCGAGGCTGACGTTGCTGCTGAGGTTGAAGGATTCACCGGTGCTAACAACACTGTTCAGCAGGATTTCCTCGGTGTCGTAATTGTCGTGAATGTTGACGCCGTCTCCAACCCCAGCGGCCCGAGACAGGTTGATGCTCGGGGAGTCCGAAAACTCGATTTCAAGTCGGCCCGTGATGTCGATAATGCAACTCAGGTCAAACGGTTCAGGGTCGATGGCATACACATAGAGGTCGCTGACGACAATGTCGCCATCGGCGCAGAGAGTCTCTGCATCGCCAGCACGAAAGATGACTTCGGAGCCCGGATCATCGCAACTGAGCTGCAATAGAAGGGCATGAAGGTCTTCGACCACCATGTCATTGCCGACGATGGTGAAGTCATCGATGCACTCCAAGCTACTGAGGTCAACCACGGCCAAGTCGGTGTTGTCGCGAATGGTCAAGCTTCCCGACAAGTCGTAAAAGAGTGGTGCGGTGAACCACTCAATCTGGTTGTTGTTGCTCAAATTGAAGCTGCCATTGACCTCGAGCAGTTCGGGTAGATTGAATGTGGAAACTTGGTGGGCGTCCTGCATCTGGAAGGTTCCGTTGACCACTTGCAGTTGGGTGAAATCCAGTGTTTCAAGGGAATTGTTATACCGAATTTCAACGTCCGACCCGATCTCAGCGAGACTTCCTGCTTCAAAGGTACTGAGGGAGTTGTTGCTGTAAATGTGGAGTCTTCCGTCCAGTTCAGTCAATGCAGGCATGGATAGGGATTCAATGCCATTGTTGTATTCGAGGATCAGTTGCCCTTCGATAGTGGAGAGGTTGTCAAAGTGAACCTCTTCGATTCCATTGTTGGAGTTGAACTGCAAATTGCCCTCGATAAGGGTGAGGACGGGCACATTGAAGTTGGCGAGGCTGTTGTTCGAGCTCAGATACAGCTGTCCATCGACAGTCTCGAGGGATGTGAGGGTCAGCTCTTCAAGGTCCACATTGTTGCTGATGTTGAAGCCTCCACCGATGCTGGTCATCGAACCGAGGTCGATGACTTCGGTGTCGTAGTTGTCGTGGATGTTCACGCCATCGCCCACACTGGCGACGTTGGACAAGTCGATGGTATTGGAGCCACACAAGTCGATCTCGAGGTCCCCACTGATGACATCGAGGCAGTCAAGATCGATGTCGGCGTCGCCCGATGAACTGATCTTTACGTTGTCGGCCTCATCGAAGCCGCATGCACAGAACAGCGCAGCATCGATGGACCCAAAGATGACGAGGTTGTCGAGGTTAAAGTCAGCGCATCCGCTGTACGTACCGCCCTCAAGCTCGGGGGGCAGCTCGTCCCCTTCTTCGAGAAAGTCTTCTTCCTCATCGCCGCCGCCCGATGTGTCCACATTGAGCACAGCCATGGCGGTGGAGATCAGTCCTTCGGGATCGGCGACGGTAACGACGATGATGTGGGTGCCGACACTCATCCCGATTTCAGAGAAGCTCACGGCCCCTGCCTCATCGGGTGTGGCGCCAGTCAAGATGCCATCGATGCTGCTGGTCCAGGTGATGGTCAGTGCGCTGGGGGCATCTTCTGCATCATTGATGATGGCACTAAAGAGTACGGACCCGCCCGCTTCGACGGTGTAGCCATCGGTCGGGCTGATAAGAGCAATGGTGGGTGCGGTGTTTACCTCGGGTGCGGCCTCGACCTCAAGGACCAAGACGCCGGTGGTGTATGCACCCTCGGTGTCGGTGACGGTCAGCGTGATGGTGTGGCTTCCCAGTCCCATCGTCGTGTCGGTAAACCGGGAAAAACCACTGCTATCTGCGGGTGTGGCACTGAGGACGCCATCACGGTCACTGGTCCATTCGACGGACAAGTCTCCAGGGGCATCTTCTACATCAGAGATGGTGGCGTCAAAGAGTACGGGGTCGCCCTCGGTCACCACATCGCCGGTTGTCGGTGAAGCGATGGAAATGGTGGGCGGGTTGTTGGGCTCCCGCACGATGTAGGTGACCTGGTCTGTGCAGGTGGCACCCATTTCATCGGAGACGGTCATGGAGATGACATGGGCCCCCAGTGTGAGCTCTGTGAGCGGAAGGGAGACATTTCCAGCGGTGGTGGGGATGCTAGAGCCAACGACGACTTCGCCGTCTTTCCAGTCGACTGTGAGGGTGTCCACGAGGACGTCGGGGTCGCCCACGGTTCCGCCAAAGACCACAAGGTCGCCCACCATTCCGGTTTCACCGTCTGTGGGGGTCACCAGCACGCAGTTGGGCGGGGTGTTGTCGGGCCCCACTTCGACGTTGATGGCATCGCTTCCAATCTGTCCGTCGGAGTCGGTCGCCGTCAGTGTGATGGTGTGCAGCCCTTGTGTGAGGTGCGCCGCGAGCCCGGTGGTTCCATCGCTATCGGGTGTGGTGGCGATGATTTCGCCATCGGTGTCGCTGGTCCAGGTGATGCTGAGTGTGTCAGCAGCATCTTCATCATCGGTGACGAGGCCCTCAAATTCGATGGCCTGGTCCCCGTAGTAGAAGGGTCTGCCGCCGGGCAACACTTCAGGGAATGTGATGGCTACATCGGGCGCACCCGCCGGATTGTCGGGTCCGACTTGGATGTCGATCGTGTCCGATGTGAAGTTCCCAGCCGCATCGGTGACGGTCAATGTGACGGTGTGGATGCCTTCGGACAAGTAGGCGGAGGCCCGTGTGGTGCCGGAGCTGTCCGGAGGGGTGACGCCGAATTCTTCTTCGGTGTCGCTGATCCATGCCACGGAAAGCGCATCGGATTCGTCTTCCTCATCGGAGACCACGCCCACCAGCTCGACCGGTTCATCGCCCCAGAAGAAGGGCAGTTCTTCGTCCGTAGCCGGGTCGAAGCTGGGAGAGGTAATTTCAGCGGTTGGGTCTAAATCGGCCGAGAGATTTAGGTAGATCCCCGTAGAGCCAACGCTGTCTTTGGGGTCGCGGACCAAGAAGGTGATTCCGTCGACTTCTGTGGTGATGGTGACCGTGCATTCGCTCACCCCTTCTTCACCCAGGGCTGCCCAGTCGCAATGAACCACCGTGCCCGATTGCCAGCTGCCTTCGAGGTCGGTCTGGTCGTGGTCGGGGTCGGAGCCAACACCCCGGAACAGGACTTCGGAGGCTTCTTTGACGTCGGCACCATCGTCATGAGAGGTGATGTTGGCTGCTGGAGGTGAATTGAACACCTTCACCGTCGAATCCGACTCACAGCCCACCAAAGCAAACACAACCA
>CAWVVG010000062.1:0-12260 GCA_963932775.1 uncultured bacterium | reverse complement strand
CCCGAGACACAAGAATATGTACTCGATCTTCCACTCCCAGGAGGCCTGCCGCCTGATTGGTGAGAGTCAATTCCACGTAACCTTGTGCATTGAAATCAGGGGTCGGATTGCGGACCCAACCTCGCGGACTGAACACAATACTGTCTCCATTTCCCGTACCTGGACCACGAATATCGGCCCAGGCGCCCAAGCAGACGTCCTTCAGGTCTCGGTTTCCTCCGTCGCCTATGTCGACCCGGCCCTCACTTTGTTCCTCATCTTCCCCCTCCACCTCGGTGTCCATGGGCAGAAACTCCCAAACCGTTGAGTTCCGGGACCGGTTGCCCGCCTGAAGGTTCCACGACCCACCATAGTCGTCGGTGGTATCGCAGTCGCCAGGTGAGCCTGCGAGAACCATTCGGGTCTCGCGGTTGCTCATCACCGCGAGGTTCCTCAAGTTCACCAGATCTCCCTTCATGTCTTTGGCCGCCCGGATCAACCGATAACGGGGCATCTGTCCTTGGGTGCTCCCCCAGCCGATGGCCGCCAACACGCTGAACAGAGCGATAACGATGCCCACCTCAATAAGGGTGAACCCCGCCTGTGACCTTCGGGAGCGCTTGGGAACCGAGTACAAACTTGCCTTCTTTGGGTATGTGGATGGCGGCCGTCTGTGAAGTATCACATCTTGGGATAGGCAGACGCACGCCATTCTTTGCCAATATCTGTTGAGAATGTCGCCGATTGACCCCTCCGAACCCCGCACCCGACACACACGTTGCTGCTCATCGAGGTGGTGGACACATCTCAGTCACTCGAATCCGCTGATTTCGTACCCTCCGCTTGACCACACGAAGATCCGGCAAAGAAACACCTGACGCTTCCGCTTGAGTCACGGCTTCGTCGGCTGCATCGAGCCATGCTGAGACCGCACCGACTGTGCCCGCACAATCATCCGGTTTCACACGATTCGCGGTGGCTGAGACCAGGGCGCGCGCTTGAGTCTGGAGCAACATCGCACGGGTCCGCTTGGGAGAATTTTTTACGCCGAGTCCCGCCTCGATCTGAACCAACGCTTCATCGTAGGCCTTGGAACGCAACTTGACCTCAGCCAGACCCAGTCGAAACTCGGCACGATCGGGCTCGCGCTCGACCAACTGTAGGTACCGCCGGGTCGCAGTTTCCAGTTCGCCACCTGCCAAGTCCAGCAATGCCAGGCTGCTGAGAACACCGGAGTGGTGCGGGTCCAAGACCAGCGCTTCATTGAGCAATCGCCTGGCCTCCGCCGGCTGACCCTTTCCGGAGGCCACAGCTGCGCTCCCCCTTAAACATTCTGGAGACTGCGGATCGGCAGCCACACACTGAAAAAATGAACCCGCAGCAGCATCGGTTTGCCCCGCAAGTAAATAGACCCAACCCAGACCGGCCAAAGCCTCGGTGTGTGCCGGATCCCGTGCGATGGCGTCCCGATAGTGCCGCTCCGCCGCAGCCAGGTCATGCGCCTCTTGCGCCGCCTTTCCTTTGGCCGAGTGGTGATCCGCAGAGCACCCTGCCCACACCAACCCAATGCACACCCACACGACCTTGAGTGAGAACTTCGGGGCGACTCCGCTGGCGGGGGATAGGTCCATCCTGGGAATATAACGGCGAGCGCCACCACTTACGCCCCTTGAATCAACCATGCCCCAACCACTGTCCGTACTCCTGATCGCACACGGCTTTCCGCCTCGGGAAACCGCGGGCACAGAACGTCACACTGCGGCCTTAGCAGCGTCCCTCAAGCAACGAGGCCATCGGGTGATGGTCGCGTCGGCCACCCGTGCCCCAGGCCGACCCCAATACGAGCGCATGCACCAAGGCGATGTGGCGCGAATCGTAAACAACATCGCGACCCGAGCCTTGGCCGATGGAGAAGCCGACCCCGCCATTGATCGCTTTATGGCGGACATCGAGTCGCAGTTTCAACCCGATATTGTCCACGTTCATCACACTCAGTTCCTTTCCTCCACCATGCAGTTCGCTGCACCCACCGTCGTCACCCTTCATGATCAATGGGCTTGGTGTGCCGCAGGCGGCCTGGGCCTTCGAAACCGCTCAATCGTCTGTGAGGGGCCCGAGCCCATAGTTTGTGCAGACTGTCACGCGAGCTGGCGTCCAGCACCCAGCACCACCGCCCGCTTGCTGACCCGGGGTGCTGGACTCTTGTCGCCCCTGGTCGAACCCGATCGACTGCATCGGCTGTACAAACGAATCCCCGCCTCATTGCGGCCATCTCCACTCCGCGGATCACCCGCCGTTGAGCCCCCTCGAGCGGCCGCCCATCGCAACGAACAAGTGCTCGGGTGGTACCGCTGTACGGATGCACGCATCGCCCCCTCCGCACATCTCGCGGCCCTGGCCACCGAGCATGGGCTCGGACCGGTCGAGGTCATTCGACACGGCGTGGACGATTCATGGCTCGAGCCATCGCCGGAGCGATCACCCGGCGCGCCCTTCGTCCACATCGGAACGATTGCCCACCACAAAGGAACCGATCGGGTGGTGTCCGCTCACCGAGCCCTCACGTCTTCCTTTGTCCCAGACCTCAAACTGCACGGCCCGGTACTCGATCCGGAAGCCGCATGTGGCCACCCGGTGGGGCGGGTCCTGAATCCCAATGAGGTTCGTGCAGTTCTCCGTAGCGCTCGGGCACTGGTCCTCGGCGCACGATGGCCAGAAAATGCGCCCTTAATAATCCTCGAAGCCCGTGCTGCAGGCTGCCCCGTGATCGCCCCAGACATTGGAGGCATCCCCGAACTCATCGAAGACGGTGTCGATGGCATACTGTGGAATCCAGATGATGATTCCGCTCTGACTCGAGCCATGGAAACTCTCCTCGACGAGCCCACCATGAGACCCAACCCTCCCCCAAATTTTGAAGCCAAAGTAGACCAAATCGAGTCTGTGTATCGCCGAATCATAACGAGCAAGGCATGAAGCGCATTGCACACGTGATCCACGGCAGTCCGGCTTCGTCCATGGGCGGAACCGGACTGTATGTGGAAGCCCTTGCAAGGGCGCAGGCAAGGGACGGACATGCGACAGCGATCGTGGCCCCCGACCGGGGTGGCAGCACACGAAAGACAAACAGCGAGGGCCCTGTAGAAGAATGGTCTGTGGGCATGACTCCTGTTCGTTCGTGGGCACAGACATGGAGTCCGAGTACGGAGGCTTGGAAAGCCTGGTGTGCAGAGTGGAAGCCCGACGTGGTGCATGTCCACCATCTCTCTGGTTGGCCCCTAAATTTAGTCGCAGCGACTCCCTGCAAGACCGTGCTCACGCTGCACGACTACGCCATCCCTTGTGCTCGGGGCCAGCTCGTGACCCTCGATTTGTCTCTGTGCGAAGGGCCAAACCCTCAGGCCTGTACCGCCTGCTTGGGGCCCGCACTAAGCACCCACCCCGCATTGCAGCGGGGTGCCAAAATACTGGCCCGGGCACCCCGGATATACGCTGCAATTAGGCGCCTGTACCCCGTCAAAACAGGTCAAGTGCACCCGGATGTACAGGCACGACTCTTGGCCGCAGGTGCAGCCCTCGATGCGGCGGATGTGCTCTTGTCGCCATCCAAGGATCTTGCGAACCGAATGGAAACCTTTGGGTTTCGCCGCCCAGAGCACACCAGCCTCCCTCTCGTTCAGCCAACCTGCCCCGTGGTCACACCCAAGCCAGGACCCGTGCGTTTCTTATTCGCAAGCAGCATCATCCCTACGAAGGGCGTGGACCGCTTGATACGAGCCTTCGCAAGACTCCAAGACGACGCGACACTGACCATCGCTGGCCATTCACCGCCGTTTGACGGACACCCCCGGTTCGCAGCCTCCCTGGAACAGGCCGTGCAGTCCATCCCAGGAGTCGATTGGCTCGGCGCTATCGAGCCCCAAGCGGTCACGTCCTTAATCGCCACCCATGACGTACTTGTCCTGCCCTCAATTTGGCCAGAGAATAGTCCCCTGATCGTCCGGGAAGCATCCGCCCAGGGCCTTCCAATTATTGGGCCCACGCTCGGTGGCACAAAAGAGCTTGTCCCTGAGGCCGACTGTGTCGGTAACGAAGTCGAGCTTTTTGAGGCGCTCAAGAGTGCCGTGAGACGGGGTCGGACACGGTTGCCGCCCAAGAAATGGCCCAGCCCTGCCGAACATGCCGCCCAGCTAATCTCACAGGTCTATTGAGACAGCAAGCCAAAAATGGTCGGCCACGCTACACTGCACCTCTATTTTCATTGGTAAAGGGGTCCAGCACAGTATGTCGGAATCATTCGTACTTCCCGATGGCATCACCTTCTCTATGACCGACACCGGTTTGGTCATAGATAACGAGGGAGACATTATTCTCCACGGACAGATCGACGGGGGCATTCATTCGCTCACCAGCCGCAATGGCAACGTCATTCTGAACAACGACTTCGCACTGCACCGAATCGATGCTCCGAACGGAGCTGTCGAGATTCGAGGAAAGATCGAAGCCGACCGCATTGAGGCTGCAAACGTCGACGCACATGGCGAAGGATTCACCGTACGGGTTGTACAGGCCACGGAGTCCATCACAGTTGGGGACACCACAGCCCACGCCGAGGTCCTCATTGCGCCAGCGGTCAATCTGTCCAGCGGTGCCGTAGGACGGATCACAGTAATCGAGAGCCACAATGAGTTGGGCGCTACGAAAGTAAAGGGCTGCCTGACCCTTGCGGATCTCGAAGAGCTCTTTGACGGCTCTGAAGGATTCATCCGTGGATGGGAAATTACACCTCTGCACAAATCCGGACGCAAGGCCGCATCGAAGCCGCCGGCAAAGAAGGCACCAGCCAAAGCAAAGAAGCCTTCGCCACGACCTGAGCCTGAGCCTGAGCCTGAGCCCGAACCAGAAGTCGTCGTCGCTGAGCCAGAAGTTGTCGTCGCCGAGCCAGAAGTCGTCGCCGAGCCAGAAGTCGTCGCCGAGCCAGAAGTCGTCGCCGCTGAGGTAGAGGACGATGAGGCAGACAGCGATCCGCCCGCGATCAGCATGCCATCTCAAGGGACCGAGCCGCCAAAGGCAGAGCGTGCGGAACAGGTCGAGCAGTTGTTCGACCTATTCGACGAGACCGAAGATGAAGTCGATGCCGACCCCGAGCTCCATGGGCGCATCAACGATGCCGTGGCCGAACTGGTCAGCTACTACGCAGACGTCGACCTTCCACCCATTGTTCAGCGCCTGGCCCAGTTGGTCGCCGAGCGAAACTACAAGACGGTTCGAGAGGAAGTCGACGACATCTGGAACCAGCTTCTCCGCTACCACAAGCAGAATAAGCTGCGTCCGAAACCGTCACTGACGACGACCTTCAACACCATCCACGCGATCGTTCGCGAGATGTAAGCCTTGGGCCAATCAAACGATTGGCCCAAATGGACTTCAGCGCCAGGTGACGAGCAGGGTATCGACGAGCCTCTTGTCGACGGTCGCGAGTCCCTCGAAACGAATCCCCATTCCGGGATTCATCGGTGCTGCTACATCGACAGGCAGGGTCCAACGAACTTCAGCCAGGGTCTCGATCGTACGACGACCACCAGGCAGCTGAATCCGAAGCCTGAACTCGGTCCCGACCTCCATGGGGCGCGCAGTCTGGATGAACATCCCGCCAATGGCCTCATTGGATGTGTAGTCCACCAGGAAATCTTCCACATTGGTGTACTCCACACGCACCGTAGGTACAGCGGCGGTTGAGGGGTCAGAAAAATCTTCGCGAGCAAGTATTGCGGTGGCGAGCATTGGAGCCTCCTTTCACAAACTGCATCGGTGGTAGAAGCGCAGACTGGAGGGAAATTTCCAACCCATTCCATATCTCCAAGAATTTCTACCGGCGCACCTACACTTCAGTGAAGTAAAGGCCTTGAACATGTCAGTTTTGACACCCATTTTTCCCGGTTTGGCGGCTACTGAGGCATCATTCAAGCATATACTTGAACCGTCGCGTTAAGCGAAACACGGAACGGCAAACCCGTATAGGTCAGACCATGCAGAAGTTCACACTCAAACAATTCACACCGTGGCTGGCACTCACCCTGCCCCTCGGACTCAGTGCCTGCAACAAGTACGAGATGTTCATGTTGGCTGGCTACGAACAAGTCAGCTTCTCGAGTGAAGTGGACGTGCTGTTCGTGATCGACAACTCGGACTCCATGTCGGACGAGTCGACCAGCCTGCTCCGGAACTTTGAGAAGTTCATTGATACCGTCGCCGGAGACGGTGGAGCAGGGACCGTCACCGAGTCTCTCTCCGATGCCGTGGGCACCTACATCTCGTTCACCGCAGACCGAGGGCGCATTACCGATTACCGCCTGGCGATCACCACCACGACCAACACCTTTACTGACGGCTGGACCTTACAGCCCGACCCAGGTGAAACCGGACTGCTCGTGGGAACGGAGCCGGTCGTCGAAAAGGGCGACGCCGATGCTTCCCACCGATTCAAGCAAAACCTGGGTTGCTGGGCCAGCTGCTGGCATGGCTACGAGATGGAGTCCAACGCGTCCTACCTGGGCACCGCAGGCGACTGTCCCTTCCCAGACTCCAATGGCGACGGAAAGGTCGACAACAACGATGTCGCCACCACCCAGTATCTGGATTGCCTCTGTGTGGATGTAGCCCACCCGGAGGGCGAGAATTGGGATGCCGACGAGCTGTGTGGCTCTGGACTCGAGATGCACCTGGAGTCCACCCTCATGTCTTTGTGTCGATCGGTGGAAAATCCCCCCGAAGTCTGCACCCACAACCGCAGCTCGTTCGAAGACAGTTGGATCCAAACCAACAATGAATGGCTCCGAGATGACTCCACTATCGTTGTCGTGTACGTCACCGACGAAGGGGACACATCAGAGACCACAGTCGATGGGCTGCTCTCCAATGGCGAGGATGACGTAGGCGTCTATCTCGATGCCTTCGACCAGTTCGACCGGGACATCAAGTTCGCAGCCATTGGACCAGACCTGCAATGTGAGAACGAGAACAACTGCACCTTTGAGTGCAACACCGGTGGCGCTACCACACAAGGTGTCCGGCGGCTCATGAACATCGCCAAGGAGACGGGTGGCTTCTACAATGGCATCACCGAAGGCGATGACTGCGAGATCTCCGACTTCGCCAAGCACTTGAACGATCTGGGGAAGATGCTGATCAACCTCCAGACTGCCTTCGAGTTGCAGTCGACTCCAGACGAGACCACCATCCGAGTGTACGTGGACGATGAACCCATCGACCGTGCACAGCTCGACCAGGACACCGAGACCTACAACAATGGCTGGGCCTATGAGCCCGGACAGAACTCTGTAGTGTTCTTCGGTTCCGCCATTCCTGATTTCAACCAAGACGTGCGGATCTACTACCGTCCCCTCGACGGTAAGCCCCGCGACCTCTCATTCTAGGCGCTGAAGATGAACCGAGCATTGAGCATAATTTTTGCCACCTTGGCCTTGAGCCTTGGCACCCCTGCCCACGCACAAAATGCCATCGATGTTGGCGTCATCAAAGACGATGACGTCAAGATTGTCCAGAAGCTGCTGTACCCGAAAGCCGACAAGCTCGAGCTGGGTGCCCACTTGGCCATGATGCCGTTTGATGCGTTTACTTTCACCCCTGCGATGGCGTTCACTGTAGCCAAGCATATGCGTGAAGACCTGGGCATAGAAGGCGTCTTGATGGGTGGATACAGCCTCAAGAACACCCGCTACAACGAGCTCGAAGGTCCCGCCTATGGCATCTCTCCAGATGCATACCGGTTCCTCGGAAGCGCAATGGTCGACGCTCAATACTCTCCCATCTACGCGAAGATGAACGTGGCTGGGCAACGCATCTATCACCACGATGTGTTCGTCACCGGAGGACTCGGGGTGACCATTGAAGAAGCGATGCAGCCCGACAACTCACTGGCGCTCGCTCCCACTCTCGGTATCGGTATTGGTGCGCGAATCTTCACTGGAAATGGATACGCCCTGAGACTGCAGCTGAGGGATGACATCCTTCGCGAGAAACGCGCGAAGACTGTGGATACCCAAGGCTGGTTCATCAAACAGAACGTCTCTGTGGTCTTGGGCCTTAGCAAGTTGAGCAAATGACAATGCGTGCCGTCCCATTCATCCTCATTGGCGCCCTATGGGGAAGCCCTTCCTTCGCGGCCCCCTCGATGGACCAGCGAAATGAGGCGTTTCAAGACGTGAATACCGCAGCCGCAGATGGCAACCGTGCGGCTGCAGCCGATGGCCTAATCGCGATCATTGAGAACCCCGATTGGGACATGTTTGATGGAGAAGCCCACGCCCGCCTTGCGGTAATGCTTCAGGACTTCGACCTGCCCTACTCGGCCCTCGTCGCCTACACCAAGGCCCTCGAGACCGACCCAGAAGGCGTAGGTTCGGAGGCAGGAAAGGCCGTCGAATTGGCAGACAAGGTCGGTGATCAGGCAATCCTGGAGCCGGTATTTGCATCCAATCTGGGCCTGGAAGTGGATGACAACACCCGGAGTCGAATGGCCTACCTGGCCGCTCGAGAGAACCACCGGTCCGGCAACCTCTCCACTGCTGCAGCCATGCTCAAAATGGTCAAGCCCAGTGACCCCTTCTACCCGGAAGCCAAGTCTCTTGAGGGTATCATTTTGTCTCTCCAAGGACGGCACGGTGATGCATTGGCGCCCTTCCAGATCGCACTCGCGGTCGGAGACCGAGCCAAGCGAGCAGGGATCTTTAAGAGTGTGGTTCAGATGAACCTCGCTCGGGCCTACTATGCTGCGGAGAACTACCCACAGGCCGCCCACTACTGGGCTCAGATCGAGCGCGGCGATGCCAAGTGGCTCGATGCCCAGTTCGAGCGTGCTTGGGCCCATTTTAGAATGGAAGACATGAACGGCGTCCTGGGACTGCTCCAGAACCACGTCTCCCCATACTTCCAAGACCGCTACTACCCCGAAGCGGCAATGCTCCGACTGTACGCGCTGTTCTTGCTGTGTAAATTTCCGGAAGCGAGCGCCCAGTTGGAAGCATTCCAGGCGCAGTATCGGCCCCAACAACAGGATCTACTGGCTGCAGCGTCGCTCTCTCCCGCGCAGCTGTTCGACCAAATCCGCAGACACATCGACGGCGAAGAATCTGATCTCCCCAAGATGGTCACGACATCTTTCGAGAACGAGGATAGAATTCGCGACAGCATCATTGCCGTTGCCAATGCGGAAGAAGAAATGGCCCGGCTGAGAAATGTCAGTGCGAACACATTCGCTCAGGTGGGAACCGAATGGGTCGAAGGACGGCGTACGGCCATCATTCAGGCCGAAGGTGCCCGTATCTTGAAGGAAATTGAGTCCATGGAGGGCGAGCTCACCGAGATGCTCAGCAACTCTGATGTGACCAAGCTGGATCTCATGCAGATGGAATCTCGACTGTACGAGCGCGCAAGCTTTACCGGCAAGCTGCCCGAAGCCAAGCGTCGCGTGAAGCGCAAGGTGCGTGCCCGTGTGACGGAGCGTTTATGGGACTGGCAAGGCGAGTATTGGGCGGACGAGATCGGCTATTACAAGATCGACTCGAAACCCGAGTGCCCAGAAAACCTCATGCAAGGCGGATAGGACCTACTCCTCTTCTCCGCCTTCCGACCCCGTTTCATCCCTCCGCATGCTGAGCCGCCCCATCTGGGCTGCCGCCGCAAACATGTCGTCCATGCTGCCACCACCAGCGGCTGGCATGGTTCTTCTGCGCACAGCCACCTCGGGTACCACTGGGCCTTCACTCTGGGTGAGAGGGTCAACCGCCTGCATCACTGGCTTCACCACCGTGGCGGATGTCACCTTCTTTGACTGCATGCGAAAGCGGCCACGAACGCTCTTTTTCTTTGGGCGAGAAGGCGGATCTATGGCCGGTGCTGCACCATCCTGACTCGAGCGCGCCAAGGTGGCCGCCCCAATGTCTGGGCGCACAGGAATCGGTGGGACTGAGCGGCTGGGCTGCGAAGCCTCCACTGGCGGGGCCCTGCGTCTGCTTGGGCCGCGGGCTGCCTCAGCGGCGCGCATCCGTGCAGCGACCTCCGCAGACCGGGCTTCCTCTGCTGCCCTGACCTCGGCTTTGGCTTGTACAGATGGAGATGCCTTTGCAGCCGGCGTAGGCTTGTGTTTGACCGCCGGCGGGACCCGCGGGTTGGCCTTGGCTCTGTCCGCCAGCGTCTGCTTTCGCTTCTCCTTCTGGGATGGTTTCGGTTTTAGGTGGGGTGCTGGCTGTCGCCGATCTTGGCCCAAGCGGAGATTGACGGGCCCCAATCCGATGGGAGTAGATTCCTTTCGGGCATTGGGGTCCCACGGATCCGGTATGCGGTACAATCTGTACAGCCGATTGGACACTGCGACCCGTGGACGGCTCCACGCCCTGCGCCCAATGCGCTGAAGCATGTCTTCGCCACAGACCATCCGAGGCACAATCTCACCGATGATGTCCCGCACCTTCTCGTCTGCCACTCGTTCGCCCCCTGATTGCAGATTACGATAATGCACACGACTTACTCGAGAGACAAGCGCTCATGTCCGAGCCATTCGGCATCTATGTCCACACACCCTGGTGCAAAACCCGATGCCCCTATTGTGCGTTCAACGTATTTCTCTCTGAATCTGCGGACTATGAGCGTTGGGCCGAGCACATAAAGGACACATGGATCCAAGAGTCCAGTAACTTCCAGGGGCTCGCTCATAGCCTTTACTTTGGAGGCGGGACCCCCTCCTTGGCACCCCCGTCTGTAATCGAGGCCGTGGTATCCACCATGCCCCTCGAGGATGATGCTGAAATCACCCTGGAGACAAACCCAGGGACCATCGATGCCGCCGGTCTTCGAATGATGGTCGGCGCCGGTGTCAATCGACTGAGCCTGGGAATCCAGACCTTTAACGAGGCCCATGCCAAGCGCCTGGGCCGAGGCCACACGACCAAACAAGCCCGAACCTTGCTGAAGGATGCGGCCAACCTGGGCTTTAAGAGTTGGTCGATGGACCTAATGTTTGCTCTGCCGGGACAGACTGAAGATGAACTCAAGGATGACGTGGAGCAGCTCTTGGCCTTCAGCCCACCCCATGTGTCCTTGTATGGACTCAGCATCGAACCCAACACACCCTTCCAAAAAGCCAAGCAGCGGGGTCAGCTAATCGAGACCGACGACGACACCTGGGCTCGAATGTACAGCCACATCGTCGACACCTTTACTGCGGCGGGATTGGAGCGGTACGAAGTCTCTAATTTTGCCCGACCTGGACATCGTGCGGTCCACAATGAGGCCGTGTGGCGCGGTGGTTTTTATGCTGGGCTGGGCCCCGGGGCTCATGGGTTTCGACCATCCGGTGAGCGAACCCAGGGTGCATCCCAACTCGAAGCTTGGTTTGAAGACTCGCACCACGAGGTTCACCTCCCGAGCGATTCGGAATCCGCAATCGACTTCATCCTCTCGACCGTCCGCCATGTCAACGGATTGAGCCTGGTACAGCTGAACCAACGTACCGGGTTTGAACTGAACGATACCCAGATCTCTCGACTCTGCGACAACCGACAAATTCACAGAGACAAGGACTCCATCCGGCTACAAAGAGATGCATTTCCCCTCGCCGACGGGGTGGTGCGCGCATTAATCAATGCACTAGAGCCCTCATCTTCACCTTGACGCACAGCCCTTCGGATGAAACAAATCCAGACGAGGACCAAACATTGAGTCACCCTTTTTTAGAAAATGAGCCCGATGACGAGTCGTTTTCGATCAGCTTAGACGACTCCATTTTGAATGAGGC
Organism: uncultured bacterium; assembly: GCA_963932775.1. Taxonomy (GTDB): domain Bacteria; phylum Myxococcota_A; class UBA796; order UBA796; family UBA796; genus UBA796. The sequence continues at coordinate 466 of CAWVVG010000062.1, read as the reverse complement.
ACTCGCCTCTGTCGAAAAAAGCATGGGTCGGCGTCGGCGAAAGAGCGCGATGGATCTCGGCCCACTCGACCTCGATGCCCTGACCGCCATGGAGGATGAGCTTGCCATCGAAATCGAAGAGGACGAGACACCCAGTGCAACATTGGCATCGACCCAAGCCTCGGTGGAGGCACGACTGCGCGCAATGGATGCTGAGACTGAAGCCCAAGTACTGAAGGAAAAGCTCGGCGATCTGGCTGCAAATCGAGACCAGATCGAGGGTCAAATGCGCAACCTCAAGTCTCGTGTAAAAATATCCTTGGATGCCCAACGAGTCGCAGAACAGCGAAACACCAACCTGAAGACCGCGTACGACCAGCAACAGAATGACCTCGAACGACTCCAAGAACGAAGAACAAAGGAGCGAGGCGCCGATCACCGAAAGGGCCAGTCCGATACAATTCTTGCAATTGCAGATGTCATCGAC
>CAWVVG010000061.1:0-12407 GCA_963932775.1 uncultured bacterium | reverse complement strand
GCGGATGATGGTCGAGATCCAAGGCGGCGGTCGAATCGAAGCCAGAGAGCTAAACGTCATGGATGCGGTTCGCCAGGCCGTAGCCGAACAAACTGAGAGCCAGCCGACGGTCCGCATGGTGCGGCCCGGTTTGTTCTCCTTTCGCACTCCAATCGAAGTCATCTTGTTTGACCGAGACCTGGACCGCCTGCGACTCAGCGCGGACAAGGTGGTGGAGCGGCTCACACAAATCGAAGGGCTCACAGACGTCCGCTCGAGCCTCTCAGAGGGCTACCCCGAGGTTCGTATCGAATACGACCGGGCTCTCCTGGCACGCTTTAGTCTGACCACCGCTGCTGTAGCTGGCCAGGTCCGAGACAAGATTCTCGGAAAAGCAGCCACATCGCTCACTCAGGGCGATGGGCGCGTGGACCTGACCGTAAGACTCGACCCGGCCCAGCGCCGTGGGGTCGACATGCTGAAGCGTCTCAACATCAACCCGCAGTTGGTTCCACCCATCCCCCTTGTCAGTGTCGCTTCATTCTCAGAAGCCGTCGGACCCAGTGAAATTCGACGGGTCGACCAGCGCCGGGCTGTAGTGGTCAGTGCCAATATGAAGGGGTTTGACTTGTCTGGAATGGCCTCCAGAATCAATGCGGAGATCGACCAACTTCAACTGGAGAGCCAAGCTGAAATCGGAGGTCAGAATCGAGAAATGCAACGCTCGATGAACAGCATGAACCTGGCGCTGATGCTGGCGGTGTTCATGGTCTACGTCATCATGGCGAGCACTTTTGAGAGTGTGCTGCACCCACTTGTTATCTTGCTCAGCGTACCCCTGGCCCTGATCGGAGTGGTCGCTGGCCTCACCCTTACCTCTACATCTGTGAGTGTAGTGGTCCTCATTGGAGCCATCGTCTTGTGTGGTGTGGTGGTGAACAATGCCATCGTGCTGGTGGATACCATCAACCAAAAACGCGCTGCTGGCGTCGAGCGATTCGATGCGGTCAAAGAGGCCGCCCTGCTGCGGCTGCGCCCCATCCTGATCACCACGCTTACCACCGTCCTCGGGCTGCTCCCCTTGGCGCTGGGCTTCGGTGAAGGTGGCGAGATTCAGCGTCCGTTGGCCCTCACCATTATCTCGGGCTTGAGCTCTGCCACATTGCTCACCCTGGGTGTGATTCCCGTGGTGTATCTGAGCCTCACCCGGATCTTTGAGCGATGATTCGGCTCCTTGCGAACTTGAGTGTAGGACGACCCATCACAGTGGTCATGACTTTCTTGGCCCTGGTTCTTTTGGGTGGGATCGCCTGGAACAATGTCCCGGTCGAGATGATGCCCGGTCGCTTCACCCTCAACCAAATGTGGGTGTGGGTTCCCTACAAAGACTCGAGCCCCCGAGAGACAGAACAACAAGTCGTTCGCCCCATGGAGGACCATCTCGCCACGGCACCGGGCCTAAAAGAGATGGAAACACGGGCCTCCCGAGGGTCCGCTCGAGCCTCGCTGAACTTTCACCGCAGCATGTCCATGGATGCGGCCTACAACGCCGTAGTCGATCGCATGGAGCGAGCGATGGCCGAGTTTCCAGATGATGTAGAGCAGTACTGGGTCTACCGATGGAGCCCAGGAGATGAGCCCATTCTCTGGGGTGGCGTAAGCATGCCTGAGGCGATCGAGGACCCACACCACTTGATCACCGAGGTGGTTCAAAAACGCCTCGAGCGCATTCCGGGAGTAGGGAAGGTGGATGTATGGGGAGTGGACCCCACGGCTGTGTTCATTGACATCGAACGGGACGCACTCATGGCCCACGGGGTCAACATGATGGCTGTCCTGGGGGCCCTCGGTTCGGACAACTTTCAGATGGCCACAGGGCGCATCGTGGAGAACGGTCGGGTTCGTTACGTCCGCAGCCTGGCTCGGTACGAAGATCTCGACGAACTGCGGCAGTATCCAATCGGAAAAAACCTCGTTTTATCGGACATTGCAAAAGTCGTACGCCGACCCAATCTGAGCGCAATGATCGCGCGCATCGAGGGGGAGGATGGCGTCGCATTCGGCGTGTATAAAGAAAGCGGTGCCAATGCTGTTGAGGTCTCGAAGGCCCTCGACCTGGCATTTCAAGAACTCGAAGCAGACCCCCGTGGCGAGGGCATAAAATTCGTCACATTCTTCTCCCAAGGTGAGATGATTCAGGAGTCCATCGACAATGTGCTGAACACCGCCCTGTGGGGTGGACTGTTCGCAGTGATCGTTCTGTTTGCCTTCCTCCGCCAATGGAGAATGACCCTTCTGATTGCGGCATGCATCCCGTTTACACTGCTCTTGACCGTGTCATTGACCCACTTCACTGGCCGGTCCTTGAACCTGCTCAGCTTGATGGGATTTATGATCGCTGTGGGCATGGTGGTGGACAACGCCATCGTCGTTGTCGAGAGCATCTACGCCCGGCGGCAGCAAGGACAAGACCCCATAGAGAGCGCAAAGAAAGGCACAATCGAGATCGGCATGGCCATCACATTGTCGACCTTGACCACCATGGTTGTGTTCTTGCCCATCATCCTGATGAGCGGCAACGCAGACTTCAGCTTCTTCATGAACGAATTGGGCATGCCCGTAGTCTGGGCACTGGGCGCGAGCTTGTTGGTTGCCTTGTTCTTCACCCCCCTCACCACGACCATCATCAAAGACACCGGAATCATACCGGAACCCGGGTGGGTCACGGCGCTTACTGCACGATACCGACGCAGCCTCAATTGGTTCCTGACCCACCGAACCGACGGCTTGATGATCGTACTCACCATGTTGTTCATCACGCTGGTAATCCCCGTACAAGCCGTGGGCTGCGAGGAAGATTCGGATGGGAACATCGGCGAATTTGGCATTCGATATAAGGTGAGCGCCGATGCGAGCTACGGCGATCGGAGAGAAGTGGTCGAGGCAGTCGACGACTTCGTGCGGGAAAACAAGTCCGCATGGGGAGTCCGAACTTGGCGAACCCGAATGCGAGACACCAGCAGCCGTGGAAGCACCGTGGTGTACCTCGAAAACGAGCGCACCAGCGAAATGATGACCCGGGAAGAGGCCATCGAGGATGCCAAAGAGAACATGCCTGAGATTCCTGGGGCCAGCCTGTACATCGGCCGGGGAGGGTCAAGCTCGGGACCGAGCAACACCCTCAACGTCTACCTGCACGGGGAAGACACCCAGACCCTTGAGAAACTTGGAAATGAAGTCCAACGAATCATCACTGCAGTTCCAGATGTCATCGGTGTCTCCTCCGAGCTCGAAGACGGCGGCGGACAAGAGATCCGCTTGGACGTAGATCGTCAAATAGCGAACCGGTTCGGCATCAGTCCGAACCGCATCGGACGCACCGTGGGCTTTGCCTTGCGGGCCTCACCCCTGCCGTCATTTCATGATGGTGACCAGGAAGTCGATGTGGTGAGCCGGTTTCAGCTCGATGACCGGCGAGACCTCAACCGCCTGCTGGATTTCCCCATCTGGTCAGCGTCCACCAACGATGTTGTGCCCCTCAGAACCCTGACTCGGACCGGCTACGCCCAAGGTCTGGGTTCCATCGAGCGAATCAATCGAGTCACGAGCTACCCAATGTCGGTCGACCTCGCCAAGGGAGTGAGCGCCCAGGGGGCATGGGCGTCCATTGAGGGCGCCCTCAAAGCGATGAAATTTCCCGATGGCTACAGCTGGTCCCGCAAGTGGAACACTGAAATCGATGTCGAAGAAAAAGATGCCCGCGTGCTGGCCTTGGTCCTGTCTGTGACCTTTGTGTTCCTGATCATGGGAATCTTGTTTGAGAGCTTCCTGTTGCCAATGAGCATTGTCACCACAATCCCCATGGCCTTCTTGGGGGCCTACTGGACCCTCTACATGACCTCTACATCCCTCGATATGATGGGTGCTGTGGGTTTTGTGATCCTGGTCGGCGTTGTGGTCAACAATGGCATCGTCTACATCGATCTGGTCACCCGCCTACGCAACGACGGAATGGACCGCATCGAAGCCCTGGTCGAGGGAGGTGCCCGCCGACTCCGACCCATCCTGATGACAGCCTTGACCACCATATTTGGCCTGATGCCCATGGCAGTCGGAAACTCATCGTTTGTGGGAATGCCCTACTCACCCCTCGGCCGGGTGGTCGCAGGCGGCCTGGCAACCGGTACCATACTCACCCTCTTTCTCTTGCCCTTCCTGTACACAATCCTCGACGATATGCGTGACACGGCCCGAAACTGGTTGGCCCATATTCTCGGTGACCGAAAGGATACCCATTCATGAACCCGATTCTCTTGCTCCTGGCCACAGCCGCAGCCTCCGACTCCGGCGTGCGCACCCTGGACTACAAAGAAGCCCTTGAGGCCGCACTCGCCCACAGCCCGGCCTTGGTCGGTGCCCGCCTCGATGTCGATGTGGCCGATGGCGCACTCCTGGCAGCCAAAGGGACCTTCGATCCAACGTTTGAGGCCTCCGCCAACCAGAACAAATTCACCTCGGAGTCAACCCGGGAGTTCGGTGAGGTATTGAGCGAATTCGATAGCAAAGCTTGGAGTACTGGCATCACGCAAGTCCTCCCCACCGGCACCAATTTGGGGGTGGACTGGTCCACCAGCTCCACACGCTTCAAGTATGAACTCAGGGAGTCCGGGTTTGTGGTGCAGAGCGAAGAACCACTGTTCGAGTCCCGCATGGTTGCCACCTTGAGTCAGAGCCTACTGAAAGGCCACCGCCTGGCGAGCAATCTCGAAGGCGTGCGTTCAGCTGCACGGGGGCGAGACATCGCACAGGCCACCAAGCGTGCCGTGCGCCAACAGACCCTGGCCGATACCGCGAGCGCCTACTGGAACACCCGAACTCAGCGACGCCTGGCAGAAATTGCTGCCGCTGCTGTATCGACGGCCCAAGAGGAACAACGAATCGTTCATGCAAAGGTAGAACTCGGCACCCTCGCCCCAGTAGAGCGGGCGCGGGTGGATGCTGCAGTAATCCAAGCCCGAAGGGAGTTGCTGACCGCACAAGACACCGCACGAAATACAGAGGACTCTCTGCTCCTGCTGATTGGAGAGAACCCAGGCGTGGAAGTCGAGCTCACGACGGAGCCGGCTGAGCCGACCACCGTGCTCATCGATGTGGATGCGGTGGAGCGGGTCGCCCTGGAAAACAATGCTGAACTCCACGTGGCCAAAATCCAAGAGCAAAATGCGGAGATGTCCCGGCTGGATGCGCGCCATCATCTTCTCCCACAGCTCGATGTGAATGCCAGCTATGCACTCATCGGGTACGAGCCTTCCACAAGCGCGGCCAGCGACGAGCTGTTTAGCGGAGACCTCCCCGAGTGGTCTTTGGGGGCAACCTTCAGCATGCCACTGCTCGGAAGGGCAGACAGAGGGAAAGTCATGCAGCGGTCTGCGGAGGCCGCAAAAGCCAGGTCCCAGCGAAGCCAAATGAACCGACAAATCCGCTCCCAAGTTCGGGTTCAGGTGCGCGCAGTTGAGGCCGCGTCGGTACAAGTGAGCCTGGGCCGGGCCAATGTAGATCTGGCCCAACAGACCCTAGCGGCCGAGCGAGCGCTGAGTGAGGCCGGGCGAATCATCCAGAAGGATCTTCTGGAGAGCATGGCCTCAGCCGACGATGCTCGAATTCAGCTTGAGCAAGCCAAAGGTGACTACCAGCTGGCTCTCATCGAACTCGAGCGACTCAAAGGTACCTTGTAATGGAAGGTCCTTTCCTCCTGAGGGGTTGAACGGGAAGAACCGGAGATCGGACCATGAAACTACGAACCGCATTCGTCTCGTTGCTCGCCTTTGGACTGGGCTTGAGTACATCCCAGGCTACCGGTCTGATTGTGGCCGAACCCGATGAAGTGACCCCCTCCGCAGATGACTCGCTGACTCCAGGCCCCCAGCATCCGGCGATTAACTACAACCCCATGCAGTCTTTGGCCCCCCTGGTTGACGCCCTCCAACCCGCGGTGGTGAACATCACTGTGGAGCAGAAGGTCCGCAACGAGATGATGCCCATGATGGACTTCTTCTCCCCCTTCTTTGGGCAGGTGGTCCCCAATGGGCAGAACATGCCCGAGTACCGAGTCAAGACCGGCCAAGGGTCCGGGTTCCTCATCTCGGCTGATGGATACTTACTCACCAACAACCACGTGGTCGCAGACGCGGACAAAGTGACCGTTCGACTGGCCGATGACAGCGAATACGAAGGAACGGTCGTTGGTACGGACGCCCGCGTGGACATCGCCCTGGTCAAGATCGAAGGAAGCAGCGAATTTCCCTTTGTAGAGAGCGGGCCCAGTGGCGCCATGAAGGTAGGCGACTGGGTCGTGGCCATCGGAAATCCTTTTGGGTTGAGTCACACCGTCACCGCTGGAATCGTCAGCGCCAAAGGCCGAGTGATCGGTGCAGGACCATACGATGACTTCATCCAGACCGATGCCAGCATCAACCCAGGAAACTCCGGTGGCCCGCTGTTCAACTTGAGTGGCCAAGTGATCGGCATCAACACCGCCATCAATGCAGCAGGGCAAGGCATCGGATTCGCAGTACCAATGGACATGGTGACCCCTTTCTTGGACGACCTAAAGACCACGGGTGAGATCGCACGAGGCTGGTTGGGCGTGAGCTTGCAGAACGTGGATGAAGACCTGGCCCTTGGACTGAAACTGGAGAGCAGCACCGGCGTGCTCCTGTCCGAGGTCCACATCAACCAACCCGGCGACAAGGCTGGACTGGCTCCCGGCGACTTGGTGCAGGGCATTGACGGCATGGCCATCGAGTCGTCGAAGGACCTGATTCGGGCCGTTGGAAAGCACCGGGCGGGCGACACCATCGCCATCGCCATCGTTCGCGATCGGAAAACCAGAACGATCAATGCCACACTCGGAAAGCGACCATCTGAGAAGGAAATTCAGACCACCAGCTATGAGTCGAACTCCCTCAACCGAGGCCCCAACACCGCGCCAATCCTGGGCGATCTCGGCTTTATGGTTCAGCCAATCCAGGGCGGTGGAGCCCGAGTGACCAAGGTGTTGCCTGGCACCCCAGTCGATGGACGACTCAAGGTCGGCGATGTCATCATGGAAGCCAACGGCAAGCGAATCAAGTCCACTCGCGACCTGGTCGGCTCCCTCCTCAAGCGAGGCAAGCACATCGTTCTTGTCGTCCAACGGGATCGGCGCAGAATCTACGTGGCCATACCGAGGCCCTGACGGAGACGGTCCCGTCGCTTAGGCTGGATCCATGCTGTTTAGACTCTCATTGTTTGTGTGCATGTTGACCGGGTGTGACGCCTTGCGTGCGCTGGTCATCGATCACTACCCCCAAGACTACGCCTCCGAGGTGAGCGCACCAGTCACAGCCTCTGCACAGGGAGAGAGCACACGCCACCAATGGCCCGAGGGCATTCCAGCTTTCACCGGTAACGACACCGCACGGAAACACGTCGCCATCCACCTCGAGCCAGCCCTGACTGGCCTTCGGGAACCTACCGACCTCGTATTCTTCCCAGGGTCCAGCACCGAGGGATTCGTGACAGAGAAGGGCGGAGTCCTACACCGGTTCAGCATCGAGACCGACACCTTGGTACCGCTGACACAGATCGAAGTGCTGACCCAGTCTGAACAAGGACTTCTCGGGGTGGCCCTACACCCGGACTTCTCGGACAATGGCCGCTTTTACATCCATGCATCCTTGAGCCAGAACGGAACACCCGTGAGCGAGATCAGCGCTTGGCGAACCACCGATGGTGGAGTGCAGAAGCAGGGGCCAGTATTGGACCTCGTCCAGCCTTATGGTAACCACAACGCCGGCAAGCTCGCCTTTGGACCCGACGGAATGCTCTACATCGCATTCGGTGACGGAGGATGGCGGGACGACCCGCATGAAAACGGGCAGAATGGTCAGACTTGGCTGGGATCCATCCTGCGAATCGATGTGGACCACACCACCCAATCGCAGGCCTACGCCGTGCCCAAAGACAACCCTTGGCTCGGTGACCCTGGGGTTGCCAACGAGGTCTGGGCGATGGGGTTGCGGAACCCCTGGAAGTTCAGCTTTGCACCCGATGGCCGCATGATTGTGGCGGATGTCGGCCAAAATGCGTGGGAAGAAGTCAGCCTGGTCCAGGCCAAGGACAACCTCGGCTGGAACACCCGTGAGGCCTCTCACTGCTTCATCGAAGGCAGCAGCTGTTCCAGTGCTGGCCTGGTAGACCCGATCTTTGAATATGGCCGAGACGAAGGCAAGAGCATTACCGGCGGATACGTAGCAACCAACAACAGCATTGCCGCCATTCAAGACCATTACATCTTCGCCGATTTCGTCTCGGGGCGACTCTGGGCCATCCCCCTACCGGACAAACAAGGAGGCACCTTGGTGGAAGCCAAGGCCCTCGGTCAGTGGCCATTTCTTCCATCCACCTTCGCCCAATCCGCCGATGGAACCATCTATGTAGCCGGGTTTGGAGAGGGCACGCTGTACCGAATCGAGCCCGACTGATTCAGCCCATTCGGCTCAACAGTGCCTGAAGTTCCCGCAAGCCAAATGGCTTACTGAGGTGCTCCGTCATGCCGGCCTCCTGCTGTTCAAGCCGGTCAGCCTCCGTCGCGTGGGCACTGATGGCCACAACCTTGATGCCCCGACTGGTGTCGTCCTGCACCAAGCGTCGAGTGGTCTCCAGACCATCCATGTGAGGCATCTGGCAGTCCATCATGATGAAATCGAATTCAGACCCACCTGCCACGTGGTCCAGCACAGCCTTACCCGAACTAAACGTGTCCACGGTACAACCAAGCGCCGTCAGCATGTCATTCAAGACCGCCCGAACCACCTCAGTGTCGTCCACAACGAGCACATGGGGCGTTTCCCTTATGGGTGTTTCTTGACCAAGTTCCATATTGAAGAAGCATAGCTTCTTAGCCAGGTAAACGCCTGCCGACGGCTTCTGCTACTGGACGAAGCTGTGCCATCATGGTGGAGAATCCCTCCGGCGTCAGGCTCTGTCGCCCGTCGCTCATGGCTTTCTCAGGCTCTGGATGCACCTCTACAATGATGCCATCAGCCCCCGCCGCGATGCCGGCCAGTGCAAGCTGAGGAACGAATTCACGCAGACCTGCTGCGTGACTCGGGTCCACGATGACAGGCAGGTGAGTACGAGCCTTGAGAACCGCAACAGCCCCCAAGTCGAGGGTGTTCCGAGTGTGAGTCCCAAAGGTTCGAATTCCCCGCTCACAGAGAATCACTCGTGGGTTTCCGCTGCTCAAAATGTACTCGGCAGCGTGAAGCAACTCGTCCACCGTAGCGCTCATTCCACGCTTCAACAGAACGGGCATATTCGAAGCGCCCACCGCATTGAGCAGTCGAAAGTTCTGCATGTTCCGTGCGCCCACCTGCAGCACATCTGCATACTGCGCGACCAGTTCCACGTCGCCGGGGGCGACAATCTCGGTCACCACTGGCAATCCGGTCTCCTCGCGGGCTTCCATCAAATACTGCAACCCCGTCTCCTCGAGACCTTGAAAGCTGTATGGAGACGTACGGGGCTTGAATGCACCGCCTCGGAGCATGCCTGCCCCTCCCGTTCGTACCGCTCGTGCGGCCTCGAGAATCTGTCCTTGAGACTCCACCGAACACGGGCCAGCGATGACTACAATGTCGGTACCACCAACGACCACATCGCGAATCCTGATCCGGCTCGAGTCCGGATGAGCATCACGACTCACCATCGGGTAGGGCGCAGTATCGGTCCGGACCTCGACCACGCCGGGTGAAGCGGCCAATCGAACCGCCAGCTCCTCCGTTGGACTGCCTACCACCCCCATACGGGTCTCTTCTTCGGTCTCGGAAACCACCACACGGCAGCCACCTTCTTCGATTAGACGCACTACGCGAGCTTTGTGCGCCAGTGCGCATTGCTTGGATAAAATAGCGATCATGAGGACTCCTCCACACCAACAGATGTGAGAGAACGAAGGAAAACAGCGGGGTCGTCACCCGCGCGAATACAATCCAGCAAGGCCGAGCCAACGATGACACCGTCCGCATGGTTCATCAATGCGTCCACCTGCTCCGGACGACGAATACCAAAGCCCGCCATCACCGGTACGGAGGCCTCTGACCGGATGGCCCCGAGCGCCTCAGCAAGGCCATCGGGTATGCCCACATCGCCTCCTGTAATACCGGTCACAGTGACCGCATAAACAAACCCCCGCGCGGCCGCACACAGTGCCGTCCGACGGTCAGCGGTAGTCACCGGGGTAACCAGCTGCACCAGGCCCAGGCCGTGTGGCTCAATGATGGCCCGAAATGCATCGGCTTCATCCAAGGGTAAATCGGGGACGATAAAGCCCGAGACACCGCAGTCCTTCGCGCGCTCCGCCAAGGCCTCGACTCCAAAGGCTAAAAACGGATTGAGGTAGCCCATCAGCAAGACAGGGGCGGCCGGCTTTGGGTGCATCTCAGCAAGAGTGTCGAGAATCCATGTCAGTGTGACCCCTTGGGCCAAGGCTTCTTGGCTCGTTCGCTGAATCGTAGGGCCGTCGGCCATGGGATCCGAAAAAGGAACGCCGATCTCCACCGCATCTGCCACATCTGCCACACCGCGGAGGAGTTCCGCAAAGCCCGCCCGTTCGGGCCAGCCACCAGTCAGGTAGGCCACCAATGCAGTCCGTCCTTTGGGTTGACGCAACGCATTTTCAAGGGCGTGAATCAAGCTCATTGTCCACCGCCAGCACGGGCCAGCAAGGTCGGCATATCCTTGTCTCCTCGACCGCTCAGGCCCACCAGTACCCGAGCACCCGGGTGCCGCTCTGCAAGCTGCTTTGCACCGGCCAATGCATGGGAAGACTCGATGGCGGGCAGGATTCCCTCGAAGTGGCACAGCTGCTCTAAGGCTCCAAGCGCCATTTCATCGCTGGCCGCTTGGTAGTTCACGCGGCCAATGGCGTGCAAGAAGGCATGCTCTGGCCCCACGGCTGAGTAGTCCAGACCAGCGGATACCGACTGAGTCTCCTGAACTTGCCCGTGACGATCCTGAAGTAAGAGGGTGTAGCAGCCATGAAGCACGCCTGGAGTACCATGGGTGATTGTCGCCGCATGTTCGCCCAGGCCTTCACCGACGCCGCCCGCTTCCACGCCCACCAAGGAGACATCCGAGTCCCCAATAAATGGGTGAAACAGGCCGATGGCGTTGGAGCCACCGCCCACGCAAGCCACCACAGCATCGGGCAGTCCGCCAGCCCGCTCCGCAAACTGGGCACGCGCTTCGGTGCCGATGACGACTTGCAGCTCGCGGACCAACCACGGGTATGGGTGAGGCCCCACCGCTGAGCCCAATAAATAATAGGTCGATACCGGATCGCTGACCCATTCCCGCATGGCTTCATCAATGGCGGCCCGGAGAGTCCCGTCCCCGTGGGTAACCGAGACCACCTTGGCTCCAAGACGATGCATCCGGTGCACATTCGGTGCTTGGCGCTTCACATCCACCGCACCCATATAGATCACACAGGGTATCCCCAGCCGGGCACACGCTGCAGCGGTGGCGACGCCATGCTGACCGGCCCCCGTCTCAGCGATGACACGCTTGGCGCCGAGTCGCTTTGCGAGCAATGCTTGACCAATCGCATTGTTGATCTTGTGGGCTCCGGTGTGGGCCACATCTTCCCGTTTCAACCACAACTCAATGCCCCACTCCTCTCCGAGTCGGCGGGCGCAGGTCAACGGAGTCGGGCGTCCAACAAAATCCCTCAACTCCGAAGCCAACTCAGCCTGGAAGCTGGCATCAAGGAGGGCTGCACGAGCGGCCGTCTCCAGACGAGTGATCGCTGGAATCAGGGTTTCTGGCACATACCGACCACCAAAGGGCCCAAAACGCCCCCGTTCGTTCGGGTAGTCTCCAGCCAACAAGCGCTCAAGTTCTTCGCTCGAGTCCAGCTTCGGCATACCCCGAGCCAAACTCATAGACTACCTTCAAGCAAGGACTCCGCCTCACGAACTGCTGCGACAAAGCGGCGAATCAACTCTGGATCCTTCACGCCACGATCCCGCTCGACACCCGAGCTGACGTCCACAGCATAGGGCCGCAGTTGCCGAATGGCATCGCCCACATTTTCTGGATTCAGTCCACCGGCAATCATCAAGCGAGTGGTCGCGGCCAGAGCCTGGACACGATTCCAGTCTGCTACGATACCACTTCCCGGCTTGGGTCCATCCGCGAGGATGAACGGGCAGTCTTCCCCGACCCGTTCTCGATACTTCTGGACCCGTGCGAGCAAGTCCTTACCGTCTTCAAAAGCGGGAATAATCGGATATCCGAGAGCAGGATCGGGCACTGAGTCCGCCATTAGCTGAATCCAATCCGGTTTCAATTCGGCCTGAATCCGTTCGACGGTATCCAGGCTG
>CAWVVG010000060.1:0-12604 GCA_963932775.1 uncultured bacterium | reverse complement strand
ACTCCGACGCGGATGCGGACTCCGACGCGGATGCGGACTCCGACGCGGATGCGGACTCCGACGCGGATGCGGATGACACCGGTTCACCCATGGCCTGCGAGATGCGGGACCCGGATGACTGTGAGTTGGACCCTGGCTGTGTGACCATCTCTGGCCGAAACCTATACGACGACGGTGCGGGTGGGACCTATGTGGACTGGGAGGAGTCCATGGTGGCCCTCGGCTGCATGAGTGTTGAGACCATGTGTACCGAGGTCATCACCCATGCTTCGGGTCCAGTGGTCGAGGGTGATATTTCTTCCTGCATGTGGTTCTCGAGCGGCTGTATTCCCGATGGTTGGGAATCCTGCACGGGCGCGCTGGGAGATTAGGCCGGAGGCGATGGGCCGGCCGTGGGAAATCAGCGCAACCGCAATTGCCCCGGGCCTCTGCGGACGCGTACTTATCGAACGCTGTCAGCCCGAGAACTCTACCGGCCTGATATGATCGGCGGACTGTGATGAAGATGACTTCCCGGTTCCTTGCGATCTTGAGTGTGCTCCTGCCCTTGTCCGGCTGCAGCTGTCAGGAGGAGTGGGTGCCGCCCGCTGAGGCCTTGCCCAACGGTTCTGTCGTGGTGCTGGGCATCGATGGGCTGGACCGTGTGCTCCTGGAGCGGTTGGTGCGCGAGGGCGAGCTTCCGAACTTTGCCCGCGTCATGGGTGAGGGCGTTGTGGCGGACATGCGGGTGAGTCAGCCCATTCTCTCTCCGCGAATCTGGACATCCATCGCCAGCGGCTACGGCCCCGAGGTCCACGGTGTGCTGGACTGGGTGCGGCCGGGTGGTCAGCCATACCGGGCCGGAGATGTGAAGGTGGAGCGGGTCTGGGACGCGGCCAGCGCTGCCGGCAAGACGGTGCTGGTCTCCGGCTGGCTGATGACCACCCCGGTCACCGAGCTCAACGGGGTGATGCTCAGTGATGAGATCGTACTCCGAGGCAGTCTGGACATGGATCCCGACATGAAGCCGAGGCGGGATCCTGCCGTCGTGGACGGCTGGCTGGCGTGGCCCAAGTCCCAGCTTGGCCGGGCCGAGGACTGGACTCCGGGGCGTGCCTGGCTTCGGTCGCAGGCGCTGGGCTATCAGGTCGAGGCCTACGGTACAGTGCTGCACCCGCTGGCCCGGGATGAGACCCATGTTCGAAGCCTAGAGGTCCTCGGGCCGGGCCTCCCAGCGGACCTGAGCATGGTCTACCTCTCTGGGGCGGACCAACTCTCCCATCAGTTTTGGCCCTTTGTGGACCCCCGCGGTGTGGCGGCCATGAAGGCCGATCCCGGGCTGAGGCAGCGCAGCGCTACCCAGCTGCTCGGGCTGCATGCCGGAACGCGCCGGGTGCCGCTGAGTGATGGACCCACTACCCAGGCAAATCTGGACACCGGTGCGCGATGGATCGTGGACTACTACCGCTACTTGGACCAGGTGCTGGGCCGGGTGCTCGCTCGGATCGACAAGACCCAGACCACCCTGCTCATTTGCTCGGACCACGGCTTTCGGGTCGGCGATAGGCCGGTGCCGCTCTTCGCGGACCACAGGAGTCCCGCGCTTCTCATCGGCTGGGGGGCCCAGGTTCGACCGGGTGCCCGGGCTCGAGCGGAAGTGACGATGCTGGATATCGCGCCGACTCTGTACGCCATGCTCGGCATTCCAGCGGCCTCCGACATGCGGGGTCGGCTCCTGAATGATCTGTTCGACCTGCAGGCCCAGCCACCGGTTCCAAGTCGGGTTCGTGCGGTGGCCGGAGCGGTACCGGGTGCGCCGGCCGATCATCCCAGGCGCTCCCAGCTGGAGGCGCTCGGCTACATCGATGGCCAGGGGATACCAATTCCCCAGCCGGGCAGCCGGTAGTCCCGAGCCTTCCGGGCTCCCTGATCAGCCAAAGAGAGCGGTGTAGGCGTCTTCGCTGTACCCAACCATAAAGGTGTCACCGGCTTGAAAAGCGGGGGCCCTGAGGGTGCCGCTCCGACCCAAAATGAGGGCGGCGATCTCGTCGTCGCTCGCCAGGCTCGCTGGATCAAATTGGATCAGTTTTTTGCCCTTGGTGACCCAGATAGCGTGCGCTTTTCGGGCCAAACTCAACGCTTCTTCCCGGTGAATCTTCACCTTGTTTGCGTTCACAAATTCAGGCTGAGTGATGGACTTGGGTCCCAGGAACTCCTGGGCACGGGTACAGCTCGTTCAACTCTTTCGGTGGTAATACCACTGGATATCGGCGGTCATAGAAACTCCAAATTGATGAGACATCTATCCTGTGTGTGCAGATTGGCCCACCTCAGACTCACCCCAATTGTGTGGGATGTATTTGCCGGCATACCTACCGAGTGGTAGGTAAATGCCTACCGAGTGGTAGGTAAGCATGTCTGATAGCAAATCTCGAATCATCGCTGTGGCCACTCGGCGCTTTGCTGTGGATGGCTACGATGGGACCTCATTGGCCCATATCGCTGGGGAAGTCGGTATGAAAAAACCGAGCTTGCTCTATCATTTTCCATCGAAGGAAGACTTGCGAGAAGCGGTCCTGAAGGACTTGCTGGAGCGGTGGCAGACGCGCCTGCCTGAAGTCTTGGCTCGGTCCCATTCGGGTGCCGATCGCTTCACTGCGCTCTATGATGAGGTCCACGATTTCTTTGAGGCGGACCCGACCCGAGCTTTCTTGGTGATGCGAGAGGTGGTCGACCGACCCCGGCAGACCCGGGAACGCCTGGGGCAGTCCATTCGACCCTGGCTTCAGTTGTTGACGGCCGCCATCGACGAAGGAAAGTCGGCGGGGCGTGTGCGGGCAGATGTGGACCCCGAAGCATACTTGGTGCAGTGCATTGTGATGATCGTGGGCTCCTTTGTGGCCGCGGATCTTGGTGCAGAAGTGTTCGGCGGGAGAGATGGCGCACGCTGGGCAGAACGGCAGCGAAACGAAGCGCGAAGAATGGCCCAAGAGGCTCTATTTTTAACGAAAATTTGAGGAGATACCATGGCTCATTTCATACGCGACAACCCAGACCTTCAGTTTTATCTGGAGCAGTGGATCGATTGGGACCAGCTCCGGGAGATGTCTGAGATTCGGGACAACGACCCGGACGCACCGGTCGACGGAAAAGAGGCCAAGGAATTCTGGTTGGAGGTTCTTGATCTCATTGCCGATTTTGCAGCCAATGAGGTGGCACCCCATGCTCAGGAACTGGACAGAGCTGGGGTGTCTCTTGAGCAAGGAGAGGTGATCTTTCCCGCTCGCTTGGATGGCATCTTCGAGCAGATTGCTGCCATGGGACTGCACGGGATCTGTTTGCCTCGAGAGCTTGGGGGAATGAACTGCCCGCTGTTTCTGTACATGGTGCAGTGCGAGCTCATGAGTCGGGCAGATGTGAGCGTCATGACCCATCACGGGTTTCACGGCGGCATGGCCACCGCGATGCTTTTGTACTCTCTCGAGGAGGGCAGTACGGTCTACGATGACTCGCTCGAGATCAAAGACACTCGGTTTGCAGGGCCAATCGCCGAGATCCTGTCTGGTGAAGCCTGGGGCTGCATGGACATCACAGAACCCGATGCGGGCTCTGATATGGGTGCCTTGCGCTGTGTGGCAGAACTCGATGAGGAAGGGCAGTGGCTCATCACTGGGCAGAAGATTTTCGTGACTTCCGGCCATGGCCGATACCACTTTGTTATCGCTCGCACGGAGGAGAAGTCCGAGGGAGCATTCGGCGGATTGGCAGGGCTCTCGTTCTTCTTGGTCGAGACCTTCGAGGACAATCCGGATGGTTCCCGTACCCGCTATGCGCAGATTGAGCGGGTCGAGGAGAAGCTGGGTCACCATGCTTCAGCGACCGTCACCGTGAACTTTGATCGCACGGCAGGCCAGCTTATCGGAAACCGGGGAGAAGGCTTCAAGCAGATGCTGTTGCTGATGAACAATGCCCGCATTGGTGTGGGTTTTGAGTCCCTCGGTCTCTCCGAGGCAGCATGGCGAATGGCTGCGGAGTACGCCAGTGTCCGCCAGTCCATGGGCAAGGCCATCGACCAGCACGAGATGGTGGCCGATATGCTCGACGAAATGCGGTCATCGGTGGAGGGATTGCGGGCCCTGTGTATGCGGGCAGCCATGCTCAATGAGTCCTACCAACGGAAGCGCCTCCGACTCAATCACCAGCCCATTGAAGATGACTCGGAGCGGAAGGTGCTCGAGGCTGAGGTGGCGGAGCTCAAGATTCGTACGCGAGAACTGACTCCGCTTGTGAAGCTGGTGGGAAGCGAAATAGCGGTTTCCCTCGCTCGAATGGCAGTTCAGATTCATGGCGGATGTGGCTACACCACGGAGTATGGGGCCGAGAAGTTGCTTCGGGATGCCATGGTCTTGCCCATCTACGAAGGTACGACCCAGATTCAGGCCTTGATGGCCACCAAGGACAACCTCATGGGCGTCACAAAAGACCCGGCTCGTTTTGCCCGGCGCCTCGCAAAGCACTGGCAGCGTTCCATGTTTGCCGACGACCCCCTCGAGCGTCGTGTGGCCGCGCTTCGGCATGGCAGCCTTACCGCCATTCGCACCTTGATGACCCGAGTGGTCAAGCACAAGTACGGAGTGGCAAAGACCAACCCGGAGCTTACCCTCGCCAAGGCGTTCAAGAATTGGGACCCAGGGAGCGATTTTGCCCCGGCCTTGCTGCACGCCGAGAACCTCTCGTGGTTGCTTGCCGATGCCGCTACGGCGGAGGAGTTGTGGCAGCAGACGATGGTTCATGAGGAGCGACGAGCGGTTCTCGAGCGGTTCATTGAGCGCGCTGAAGTCCGGGCAAATGATCGAAAGCATCGGATTCAGCACACGGGCGACCGACTGCTGGCGACGCTGGCATCCACATCAACGCAAGAGGCTCTGGCATGAGCGATACAATTCTGAACTGGGCCACCAACCCAACCACTCGAAAGATGATGTCCGTGGTCGGTCTCCCGACGCCTCAGCCCTTGAAGCGGGCTGAGGGTCCGTGGTCCGAGACGCCGCTTGAAGGCTCTCGCTGGACCATCGGTGGCGGTAGTATGGGAGATAGACTCTCTGGCATCGTTTCCAGCATGGGTGGCAGTCTTGTCGATGACCCAGGGGAGAATGGCAAGGTGAGGGGCTTGGTGTTCGATGCGACTAAGTTCGAAACCGTTGCGGACCTGCGTGCGCTCTACGACTTTTTCCACCCTAGGATTCGGTCCATGGAAAAGTGTGGTCGTGTGGTTGTGATCGGCCGATCCGCGGCTTCGGAAGGCACGGTGTCCGAGTCTGCTGCACGGGCGGCGCTGGTGGGTTTTGTAAAGAGCCTAGCGAAAGAGGTGGGCCGCAAGGGGAGCACTGCGAATTTGCTGACAGTGGATGGGGATGCGGAGGACGGACTCGAAGGACCGCTTCGCTTTCTCCTCGATTATCGATCGGCCTATGTGACCGGTCAGGTGATTCATGTGGCCTCCACCTCGGTTGGCGGTGTGTGGTCGTTGCCACTGGCTGGAAAAGTGGTGTTGGTGACCGGATGTGCACGTGGGATTGGAGAAGCTACTGCCCGGACAATGGCAGCGGAGGGCGCAGTTGTGGTCTGCTTGGACATTCCACAAGAGGCCGAAGCCTTGGGGCTCATAGCCAAAGAGATTGGAGGCATTGCTTTGCCCCTGGACATTACTGATCCGGCCGCTGCAGAGCGAATTGCAGATGCAGCGCCCAGCCTCGACGCAGTGGTTCACAATGCTGGAATCACCCGAGACAAGACTCTGGGCCGGATGGATGAGGCTCTCTGGGATCTCACGCTGAGGGTAAACCTGGGCAGTGTGGTTCGGGTGACTGAGGCACTGTTGGCGGCCGGCGTTATCGCTAAAAATGGTCGAATCGTCCTGGTGAGCTCCATCGCGGGCATAGCGGGCAACACCGGTCAGACCAACTATGCGGCCTCCAAGGCGGGCATCATCGGGCTCACAAGAAGTCTCGGTGCGAAACTCGCCAAAGATGGAATCGCCGTCAATGCGGTGGCCCCGGGATTCATCGAGACCCGCTTGACTGATGCCATCCCATTTGGCATTCGAGAGGTCGGTCGCCGCCTGTCCAACCTGAACCAAGGTGGCCTGCCCGTGGATGTCGCCGAGGCCATCACCTTCTTGTCTTCACCTGGCGCCGGAGGCCTCCACGGAAACGTGCTGCGGGTCTGTGGCGGTAACTTACTAGGAGCCTAAAATGCCTGTTTCGATAAATGACTCAACCCCGCGTCGCGCCGTCATCGTCGGGGGCAATCGCACTCCCTTTGTGAAGGCTTTTTCCGAGTACCTGAACCTGGACACCATCGCCCTAGGTGTGGAGGCTGTTGGTGGTCTTCTGGAGCGTTCGGGTCTGGACACGGCGGAGCTGGACGGTGTGATCTGGGGCGGTGTATTGCTTCCCAGCTTGGCGCCGAACGTGGCCAGAGAAATCGTTCTCGATCTGGGCTTGCCCTGTGGCGTGGAGGCCAACACCGTCACCCGGGCCTGTGCCTCGGGTCTTCAGGCCATCACCGATGCCGTCGCTAAAATCGAGCGAGGTGAGGCGGATGTGATCATTGCTGGCGGGTCGGACTCCACCTCCAATGCGACCTTGGCTATGCCCGAGGAATTCGTTCGGAGTGTCGCTCCATTTGCCATGGGAAAGACCGGTGGTGTGGGGGGATTTTTTGGTATGCTCGGGGGCCTGTTTCCACCGAGTCGTGCCTTTCCTAAGATGCCCAAGGTTGCGGAACGGACCACCGGAGAGGTGATGGGTGAGTCAGCGGAGAAGATGGCGAGGATTCACAGCATTGGCCGGGAGGCCCAGGACGAACTCGCAGCGCGCTCTCATCATCGGGCCGCAGCCGCTTGGGAAACGGGGCTGTTTGACGCCGAGGTCACCCCGGTCACCGTTGATGGAAAGACGATTGGCCGTGACACGATCATTCGTGGAGACACCACGGTTGAGAAGATGGCCCGTTTGCGACCCGCTTTCGCCAAGGAGGGCACCCTCACCGCAGCCAATTCCAGTACCCTCACCGACGGTGCTTCGGCCACGTTGATCATGAGTGAGGACAAGGCGGCGGAGCTTGGGTTTACACCCCTTGCGGCCTTCAAGAGCTGGGCCTATTGTGGCGTCGACCCCCGGAAACAGCTGCTCAAGGGCCCTGCGCTGAGTATGCCCCTTGCCCTTGATCGGGCCGGTATGTCTTTGGACCAGGTAGATCTTATCGATATGCATGAGGCCTTTGCGGCCCAAGTGTTGTCCATTGTCTCGATGCTCGAGGACCCTGCATTTGGTACCGATGAGCTTGGACGAGATGGCGCCGTGGGGAAAGTGGACCCGGCCAAGCTCAATGTTCATGGTGGCTCGGTTGCCCTCGGACACCCCTTTGCTGCCACCGGTTCCCGGATGGTCAACACCATGGCCCACGAGCTGCATCGGTCTGGAAAGCGCACGGCACTGCTGGGAATATGTGCCGCGGGAGGTCTTGGTGCGGCGGCTGTACTGGAGCGAGTGGATTGAACCGTTGCATGATTGCGTACTCCGCCTATTTGACCTTATGTAGCCCTCAATAGAGGAGAGACTATGATGCGCGCATCTGTATTTTGTGGTGTTTTTGCTTTGGCCTGTGGGGGCGGTGAGACGAATGTTCCCAACGAGGCTGCGCTTGGAGAATTTGCTGACTTTGATAAGTGGGGATCGGGCTACGCTGACTTTTCGGCCCCCACATCTGCGGGTGGTGCTGGGACCTCTGAGGAGGATGACACCGGATCCACAACAGAACCAGTTGGAGACTCCGGCGCGTGCATGAGTGGGAGTTGGGACGATTGTGTCGAAGTCTCCGAAGAGGAGTGCGAGGACATGGGATGGATCTACTACGGTGATTACTCCTGCGAAGACTTCATGGGGTCATGACGATGAACAAAATTAAGACCATTTTATTTTTGAGTCCGGCAGTCCTCTCGATGGGTTGTCAGCAGCGTGGCCCGTACGATGTGGGCTTGCTCGTGAAGGCGACCGCTATCGTCGAGTCTGTCACCAAGAGCTACCGGGAAGTGCCCGGCAATGGCGCCCAAGAGTCGATGGGTGTGATTGGAAGTGGTGAGAACTGCTCCGATGCCATGTTCAGCGCAGGAAAATCCACCGAGACGTGGGCGGGCGAACACCAGATGAACATGGAAGTGGTCGGCGAGACCCTTGTTCCACGATTGGTACCGGACGATACCCATGAGCAAGAAGATGTATGGGTATCCTTGGTGATGGAGTCGACCCGTACCGGCGGTTCTGTCCTTTCTTCGGTCAAGTACAACTTTCCGGGTGGCGATCCAGAGTCGGTGACCGAGGAGTCCTACTCGGACGATGAAATCACTACGAATGTGCAGTACTACGGTGTGACTGCGGAAGAATACGTGGCTGCTTTCGCTCTCGATACCCTGTGGCCCGATGATGACGCCGGACTCGATCCGGGTGCGGCCCAGTTGCTGACCAAGAACGATCCTAAAAATGGCGATGTCTGGTTCTCTCAGAGTGGGCAGTCCATCTACATGTTCGACACCATGGAAGACATGTCTGTGAGTGGTACCAACCTGAAGGTGGCCAAGGTGCTCGTCTACGAGACGGGAGATGTGGATGTCACGGAGGGCATCTTGAAGACGTGCATCAACAAGGGCCGCGACCAATACTCAGTCTCCACTCCCGGTGGCGACTACGATGACCAAGTCGCCCTGTTGGACGTGGGATGCGACGACTCCTTTCGCCATGTACAGACCGGGACCCAGTGGTGGTTCAACGGTATCTTGGTCAAAGAGGAAGTCGAGAACGTGGATGTCACCATTACCGACTTTGGCTGGGAGTGGTACGAGGACACAGAGTTTTCTTGCTCTCGCATGACCAACTCTCACCGACCCGATGAGGACGCTGAGTTGTATCTTGAGTATGAGGTGACCACGAGCACTGTTGTGCGAGAGGCGACCGACTGGATCCAGCCCTGAGGGGCTCAGCGGGCCTTCATGAAGGTTCCCAGCCGATCCATCGCCATGTCGATCACTTCGGGTGGTGGGAGAACCACAAAGCGAAGGTGGGCGGTGCCGGGGGCCTGGCCAAAACCGGAGCCTGGAACGCAGACGATTCCCGTGGCGGCCATAAGGTTCAACACAAAAGCGTTGTCGTCCAAGACATCATGCAGGCGGGGAAATGCGTAGAAGGCACCTTTGGGTGCGATGCAGCTAATGCCGTCGATGGAATGAATGCCATCCATCAGGTGGTCTCGGCGCTCTGAGAGCCGGCGGTTCATGTCCCCAATATGGTCTTGTGGACCCTCGAGGGCTGCGGCTACGGCGGCCTGAGCGGGGTGACTGGCACAGAGGCGGGCCCGCTCCAGTCGGCCGACAGCATCTGCATAGATCTCGACCATCTCGGTCGCACCGCTCACGATGCCCCATCCGATCCGAAGGCCGGGCCCGAGATAGCACTTTGCGATGCCTCCAAACGTGACACACGGGTGGTCCCCAGCCCGAGATGCCAGGCTCACAAGGGTATCTCCATTCAAGAGCAGCTTGTCGTAGATCTCATCGGACAGCAGCAGCAGGTTGTGGGCCTTGGCCAGCGCTACGATCTGGTCGAGGGTCTCGGTGTTGGCGATCGAGCCCGTGGGATTGTTGGGGTTGATGACCACGATTCCCTTGGTGCGGGGCGTGATGAGTCGCTCCATGTCCGCCACATCGGGTTGCCAGTTGTTGTCCTCATCGAGTTGGTAGGCCGCACCTTTTGCCGAGAGCTTCGAGAGCAGGGCGGTGTAGAGCGGATAGCCGGGGCTGGGCACCAGTAGCTCATCCCCAGGATCAAGCAGGGCGGTCAGGGCCAGCTCGATGGCCTCGGAAGCCCCCGTTGCGATGTAGATGTGGTGGGGGTTGTGGATGCCCTTGCGATTGGCTTCGCGCCCTACGGCCCCCACAGCCTCATCGGTGCCTTCGGAAGCACAATACCCATTGTTTCCGTCCCTCATTGATTTGGAGATGGCCTCGATCAGGTGGTTCGGAGTCTGGAAGTCAAACTGAATGGGGTCGCCGATGTTCAAATACAGCATGTCCATGCCGCGGGCAGCGTGTTCACGTGCTTGCATCACGACATCGCGGATGGCGTAGCGGACTCCATCGGTTCTTTTTGCGGCTTGTATGGCTTGCATGGGTTCGTCTCTAACCGCTCCGCTCCAGTCGCCCATGCATCCAAACAGCTTGGTGTGTGGCCGCGTTATGGGGGCAAAGCTCAGAGGAACCAAGCATGCGCGCAGGATTTATCGGTTGGCGGGGAATGGTCGGTTCAGTGTTGATGGACCGGATGCAGGCTGAGGGAGACTTTCAGGGACTGGAGGCCTCCTTCTTTTCGACGTCGAGCCCGGGTCGCCCGGGTCCAGATGTGGGTTCTGGTTCTGCACCATTGCTTGATGCCCACGACTTGGCGGCACTCGGCAGCCATGAGGTCCTCCTGAGCTGTCAGGGCGGGGAGTACACAAAGGCGATCTATCCAGCACTTCGGGCATCCGGTTGGAAGGGGTTCTGGATCGATGCTGCCAGCGCCCTTCGCATGGACTCGGATGCCACCTTGGTACTCGACCCCGTGAACCGCGGGGCCATCGAAAAGGCCTTGGGGCGGGACTGCAAGACCTTTGTGGGGGCCAACTGCACGGTCAGCTTGTTGCTCATGGGTCTTCAAGGGCTGATTCAATCGGGCCATGTGGAGTGGATTTCCACCATGTCGTACCAAGCGGCATCCGGTGCAGGGGCTGCCAATCTTCGGGAGCTCGTGGCCCAGATGCGCGCCCTCGGGACCGCCGCTAGCACCGCATTGGACGACCCGAGATCCGCGGCATTGGCCATTGACCAGACCGTGGCCTCGGCGCTGTCTAATGAAGGGTTTCCACAGGCTCACTTTGGTGCTCCACTTGCAGCGAGTGCGATTCCATGGATCGACCGCTTGGTCGAGGATGGCCAGACTCGGGAAGAGTGGAAGTCCATGGCTGAAGCCAACAAGATTCTGGGTTCCGAGGAAAGCCCGCTGCCGATCGATGGCCTCTGTGTGCGCATCGGTGCGATGCGGTGTCATGCTCAGGCGGTGACCATCAAGCTGAATACGGACCTTCCCCTTTCCGAGATTGAAGGGATGCTCGGGTCGGCCAGCCCATGGTCCTCCGTGGTGCCCAATAAGAAAGCCGAAACCCTGGCGAGTCTCACGCCAGCCGCGGTTGCTGGAAGCTTGAATGTACCGGTTGGCCGGCTTCGGAAAATGAAGCTTGGGCCTGAGTTTGTGACGGCATTCACTGTGGGTGACCAGCTCCTATGGGGCGCGGCCGAGCCCTTGCGTCGGATGCTTCGGATCCTACGCGCCTGAATTGGCTTTTGTCGGCCTGATGAGCCCCTTTTCAATTAGGGTGACTCCAAGAGGACAGATATGGCCACCGCACAGTTGGAACGGATCCGGACCCAGAACATCCCCATGGCATTGTTCTGCTATTTCATCTTGATGTGGGTTCCGATCACGCTCAGCGCTGGGTTTATGGCCATCTGGAACCACTTTGGAAATGCCCAGATCGCCATATTTGAGTGTGTCATCTTCATGTTGGTGATGCGGCAGCTCAATGTCTTTACGCTCTCGACCTTGTTTCACCGGTCCTACTCTCACCGACAGTTCGATTACCACCCCATTGTGGAGCACCCCATGCGGGTATGGAACTGGGTGTGGGCCGGCACCGGTGGCCGGGCTTGGGCGGTGCTTCATCGGTGGCATCATGCGGCGGCAGACACCGAGGATGATCCCCACAGTCCGACCAAGACCGGTGGCACCATCTGGAACATCACCGCCCAGACCTTTCGCACTTACCAAGAGTGCCTCCACAACCCAGAGAAGTACGCGAAGTTCGAGTACAAGCTGCCCAACGATGGCTTTGAGCGGTTCGTTCATTGGCTTCAGGGCCAAGGTGTTCTGGGCTTGGTGGTGATTCGCCTTCCCATGATTTTTGCGATCATGACACCCTTCATTGGTTGGAGGGCAGCCATCTGTGCGCTCCCGGGAATCATGGCGAGTGTGTGGTTCTCTACCGTCATCATCGTCAACGGTCTCTGCCACTTGATCGGCTACCAGGTCATGGACTCAGGCGATACTTCGACCAATCTATTTCCCGTTGATTTCTTTGGTTGGGGCGAGGCATTGCATCACAACCATCACTATCAGCAGGGTCGTGCCAACTACGCCATCACCAAATTTGAATGGGACCCGGGATTCTGGACCCTGTGGTGTCTGAGTAAGGTGGGTGTGGTTCGGAATCTCAAGCCTTGAGCGATGCAGATGTGCTCGTTGGTTTTCAAAGAACTTGGCGATATGGATCGCTGGAAGCCAGCCCAATAGTGAAACACAGGCGGAGAGCCAATGCTCGATTTACTGATTCGACGTTCTGACAACCAGTGCGAGCTCTGTGGTGACACGGAGTCGCTCACCCCTCATGCTCTCGACGAGAGCAATGCGGTGCTGGTGTGCGGAAACTGTGCTCCACAGATCGATGGCGAAATTGGGGAGATCAACCACTGGTATTG
>CAWVVG010000059.1:0-12628 GCA_963932775.1 uncultured bacterium | reverse complement strand
GCATACCGACATTCCGCACCATGAACCTGAGCCGAGAATGCCACCGGTGCGCCGTGAAGACCCGCATCTGTGGCCAATCTACACCAATCTTCCATCTTCGCGTTGGACCCAAGGTCGAGGGGCCGACCTGTGCGGTCTATAGAGGTGCTGAAACCATGGGCGACCCCCTCCCAGGCCAACATATTGTCATGCAAAAATATCATGGTTGCAGGGTGCCTCGACTGAGCGTCAGGGTCAAGCTTGACACCCACACCGCCGCACACCTACCCTTTACCTGAGCCCATGCGCACGATTCTCATCATGCTGGCCATCCTCGGATGTAAAACCAGCGGCACCAAAGACGACGTGACCATCTATGTGGATGGCGACGCCTATCGATTGGTCATTCACCCCATCGCTTCCGACTCGCAGGGTGACATGTTTGCCAGCACCACTGCTCTGCAGCTGGTGGTAAAACAATCCGATGGGACGACTACCACCCATGTGCTGGGGCAAAAAGATGTTTCAGGGCAGCTACAAAGCACAGCTGTTCCACCCCTCGAGGGTGCACACCTGACGCTATTGGGCCGAAAATATTCCCAAGTTATTTACCATGGCACTACCGGGCCCATCACGGCGACCACCGGAGAGCACGAGGTATCCATCTTTGTCGCACGCAACGGCGAACCCGTGGACTTGCCGCAGCTTCCCGTGCCCAGTGCTTTCTCACCAATGGTTGCGACGGGGGGCGGAAACTTCTACCTATTTGGGGGTTCTGATGACGGTGCCAGAGAGCCAGAATCCTCCCGCTCAATCGTGCACATCGACCTATCAAATGCCGAGACCGGACGGACTCCCTCAGCCCTCGAGGTCACCATGGCTGAGCCGGAGACTGGTTCAGGATGGATGGCCCACACAGCGACCCTGATTACCGGCAACTCCGACATCACAGGCCAGGTGGTCATTGCCGGAGGTTCCCCACACTTTCTGTCTGGCGGCGCCAGAACTATCTTGGGGGGTAAAAACGCCAGTAAACAAGCCTTCTTGTTTGACCCAGACACACAGACCCTCACAGAGACCGATGCCCTCAGCCACAAGCGCTACGGGCATCAGGCAGTCTCCAACCACCGCGGAGAGGTCGTTGTCCTGGGTGGTATGGCTCAGCACGACACCAGTGTTGTCATGGCCGAGTTTATCGAGATTTTTGACCCAGCGACCAGCCGCTGGTCCACCCGTAGCGATCTGTTGTCAGCCGGATGCTTGTTTCAGGGCGCAGCACGCCTTGGAGAACAAGGGGTGCTGGTCTGCGGTGGAGTCAATGCACAATTTGAATACACCTCGATGTGCCAATTGGTGACCCCCAACGGCGTACTCGAGAGCGCTGACCCCCTCGAACAATCGCTCGTCTGGCCCCATATGGTCACTCTCGACGATGGGCGGGTGCTCCTGACGGGCGGCATGGTCACCGACGGCATGACCTTTGATAACTTCTACGACCTGGATCTCGCCGCATCCGATCGGGCATGGATTTACAATGCGGGTACATGGCGAGAAATTGGTTCCATGCGCAATGCACGGGCGATGCACACCAGCGTCACCCTGCCCGGCGGTAGAGTACTGATTGCCGGTGGTGTGAGTGGGATTGATCCCAATGCTGAGCGCCTGGACTCCAACTACTCCGGGCTACTGTTCGACTACGCTGGCGCCATCGCTTGTGCCGAGATTTTCGATCCCGAGACCGAAGAATTCACGGCAGTAGAGCCGTGTGGTACGGGCTCTGCCGCAGCCACACTTCCAGAACGCACGTTGTTGCCAGCCGCAGCCTCAGACCCAGTGTACGGCGCATTGGTCGCTGGCGGAATCGGAGTCGACAAAGGACAGTCGGTGGACAATGTGACCTTGTTTCACCCCACCTACGACGGTTCAGAGTTGGGCGAGTAAGGTCGAGAGACCCGACACCAAATCCTGCACTTGATGGTCGGGTCCCGATGCCCGCAACTCGTCCGGCGAAGAAAATCCAGTCTCAACCGCCACGGAGATTACTTGAATCCCGGTCAAGACAGCAGCCCCCGCTTGGGCGCACCGAACATCGGCGGGCGTATCTCCCACCACGATGACCCGACTCACCTCTCCCCACCGTCGGCACGCCCTGTGGACGGCCACTGGCACCAGGTGATTGCGGTCCATGGCATCCCCCCCGTAGGCGCCAACGCAGCCATCGAATAAATCCGACAAGCCATGAGTCGCGAGCTTCACCCTTGCGGCTTCCCGCCAGTTCCCTGTGAGCAATCCAACCTCCGCCTTCAGACCGACCGCCTCTACGGCCGCGCGCACCCCTGGACATGCCTCGCCCTTGTGCGTCTTAAGACCGCGAATCAGTCGACGAGTATACCGTGCCCGTAGCCGTCCCACCCGACGAGGCGTCGGAGGCAGATGAGCAGCCTCCAAGGCCAATGCCACGATGGATGAATCCACCGCGCCTGCGAAAGAGAGCCCATCGAATAGGTCTGGCCGGCCAAATAGCTCGCCTGCAGCCTGGGACATCGCGCGCCGCCCACTTCCACCACTGTTGAGCAGCGTTCCGTCGATATCGAACAACACCAAACTTAAGGGAGCCATGGGTGTCCCTTTCGGAGCGCGTCGAGCACCGCAGGGATGACCAGATCGTCAACGGATCGGCCAGCTGCCAAGCGTGTCCGCACCTCAGTGCTGCTTACTGCAGGAAATACGGGCACTCCAGCAGGGCCCCGAAAGCCTGCGCGCCCCACCACCAAGGGATCGTAATGGGCCTCGATTTCATTCCACCGCTTCCATTGGTCGGTTTGGTCCAGGATATCGGCGCCAACCACCAGGCGAAACTCGTGGTCCGGGTGGGTCTTGGCGAGATGGTCCAGGGTATCGATGGAGTAGGACGGAACCGGCAGCGTTGACTCTACATCGCAGACCCTCGCGGACACGCCGAGGGATGCAGCCATCGCAGCACACCATGCCAGCCTGTCAGTGAACGGGGCCAACTGCTTGCCCTGTTGACCATCGAGCGCATGCTGGTAGACGGGCACCAGCCACACTTCATCGGCAGCCCCCGATTTCACCACCCACTCCGCCACAAGCGCATGAGCGCGGTGGGGTGGATTAAAGCTTCCTCCGTACAAAGCGATGCGCACCTGTGTCTCCCTATAAGATTCGAGGTCTGATGAGGCCTTATCCAACCCCACCACATGTTACCTACCCGATGTTCATGGAGCAGCATTGAGTAGCCCCGATCTCCCCATTGGCGTTTTTGATTCCGGCGTAGGTGGTCTCACCGTGGTGCGGGCCTTGCGGGACGCACTTCCAGCGGAAGATTTGGTCTACCTCGGCGACACTGCCAGGGTTCCGTATGGCACCCGCTCGCCTGCTACGGTGCAGCGCTACGCTCAACGCCTGGCCGGCCACCTGGTTCGCAGGGGAGTGAAGGCGCTGGTGGTCGCGTGCAATACCGCGACCACATACGCCATCGAGGAACTGGTTGCTGTTGGCAAGCAGCGGGGAATACCCGTCATTGGAGTAATCGAACCCGGTGTCGAAGCGGCCCTGCGGGTCACCAAAGGGCATGTGGGTGTCATCGGCACCGATGGAACCATTCGCGGAGGGGCCTACACCACACTGCTGCATGCCCATGACCCGGAGCTGGTCATCTCCACCGCTGCATGCCCCTTGTTCGTTGCCCTTGCAGAGGAAGGCTGGACCGACGGTCACATCGCCCGGGCAGTCGCGGTGCGATACCTGACTGATCTTACCGATGGCCCAGACACACTGATACTTGGCTGTACCCACTATCCGCTGCTCACCGATGCAATCGCATCCGCCTTACCCGGAGTTACCCTCGTGGATTCAGCGACCTCAACCGCACAGGCAGTAAGGGAAGCCCTCGTCGCCCAGAACCTGGCCAAGACCAGCGGGATTGGTACCACCCATTTCCTGGTGACCGACAACGAGCGACGCTTTGTGGAGGTCGGAACCCGTTTCTTTGGAGTCGCCCCCTCTCCGACCGAATTAATTGACTTGGACGACCTAGACCAGGCAGCCTGGTCTGCCGAGGTGGCTAAATGATTCGCGCCTACCACGTGACCAAGCGATACGGCGACGTACACGCCTTACGCGATGTCACCGTTAAGCTTGCCAAGGGTGAATTTTGTTATGTGACGGGACCTTCCGGCGCTGGCAAGACGACCATGCTCAAGATGCTCTATGGAGCGATTCAACCCACCGAAGGTAAACTCCTCGTAGGCGGCGTGGATGTCTCACGGCTCTCGAGCCGTCGCCTTCCATACCTTCGACGCAACATCGGCATCGTTTTTCAAGACTTCAAGCTCATTCCAACCCGCACTTTGTCAGAAAACGTAGGCTTGGCACTTGAGGTTCTGGGAACGACCCGGGACGTGATCGACCGCAGAGTGAACGCAGTCCTGAGCATTGTCGGTCTTCGAGGACGTGGACACGAATACCCGACCACCCTCTCGGGAGGTGAGCAGCAACGGGTTGCCGTGGCGCGCGCAATCGTGAATGACCCATCGATTCTGCTCGCGGATGAGCCCACTGGAAACCTCGACGGTGCCATGGCCATCGAGGTCATGGAAATTCTCCAGGCGATCAACCTACGGGGCACTACCGTAATGGTCGCCACCCACGACACTGGACTCATGAATCGCTTCCCGTTCAGAAAACTCCGCTTTGAAGCGGGACGCTTGGTGGAGTCCTGATGCCCCAGCGTCTTCGCCACATCCTGCGTCGTGCCGCCCGGTCACTGTGGGAGAATGCTTACCTCAACTCAGTCAGTTGTGGCGTGATTGCGGCCACGACGTTGCTGTTCGGTGTCTACCTTTCGGTCCAATTCAACCTGAACCGTGTGGTCGACACCTGGGACCGCGACATTCACATCAGCGCGTACTTCCATCCCGATGTACCGGAGCAGCGCAGATTTGACGTCCGCGATGAACTGGCCAAGCGGTCCGAAGTAACCAAGGTTCGATACGTATCCTCGGAAGGGGCGAACGAGTGGATGCAGGAACGCATGCCAGCCATGGAAGGTATTCTTCAAGAGCTTGGTTCCGACACACTGCCCTCCTCCCTCGAAATTTCGCTAACCACAGGCGCTGCCCGACCCACGGCAATCGATAATTTTGCGCGCACCCTGCCTGTGACAGATTTCTCAGATGTGGACTACGGCCAGGAATGGATCGAGAAGTTTCAAGGGTTCCTTGCCCTGTTGAAGCTCCTGGGTGCCATCATGGGATCGCTCATCCTGATTGCAGCGATGTTCTTGGTGATGAATACGGTTCACCTGGTGGTCTACAACCGGAAAGGTGAGCTTGAAATTCAGAAGCTCGTGGGCGCCACCAATGGCTACATTACAGCCCCCTTCTTGGTAGAGGGCATGGTGCAGGGCCTCCTCGGTGCACTCGTCGCTGTGGCTGGGCTAACAGCCGTCCACCGCTTGCTGATCGATCGCCTAAAGGACAGCTTCGACCTGGCTGTAACCGCGGAACTTCAGCTCCTACCGGCCTCCTACATCGCCCTCCTCTTCGTGGCCGGCGGCCTGCTTGGATTGATAGCATCCTTCCTCGCCGTCCAACGTTTCCTCGCCAAGGTGACTTGATGCGCTTGTCCGGCGTCCTCTTGTGCCTTGCCCTGCCCGCGCATGCCCAGGAATCGAGCCCCCGAGAGAACCTCGAGGAGGCGCGGGTTGAAGAAAGCAATATTCTCGATCAGATCAACGATGTGGACAGAGACCTCCATGACATCTCGACGGAGACCGCGGACCTTCAACGGCGCATCGCCGACTACGACGCCAGCCGCGTTCGCCACCAAGACGAAATAGCCAGCGCCGATGCGCTTCTATACAGACGCCGTGACGAAGTTGCTTTGCGGGTAGCTGGGCTGTACAAGCTTCAGCGTCGAGGCTTGGCTCGGCTTGTGTTTGGTGCCGAGGATGCATCCGAGCTCCGCCGACGTATGAGATACCTGCGTTCATTGGTAGAAAGCGATGCCGGACAACTGGCCGAGTTCCAGGAAAACCTTGCCCGTCGAACATTGGCCATGGATGCCATGGAACAGGACCTCGCGTCTCTTACGGCCTTGCGTGCCGAGCTCCAACTCAGGGAGGCTGACCTTCGAGACCAGCGGTCCCAGCGGACTGCCCTGCTCGACGACATTCGTTCCCGAAAAGACCTAGCCATGCGCGCCTTGGCTGAACAAGCGCGGGCCCAACAGGGCCTTAGCAGTCGCCTTCGCCCAACGATGCGTGTAGTCGAAGCCACAGAGGATGCCGCCGCGATGGCCACCAGTGTGAATTTTCGGACGCTTCACGGCAAGCTCCCTTGGCCCATGTCATCCGGTCGGGTTGTCCGAAGATTTGGACGATACACGGATTCCTACACCGGAAAACGCGCAAACAATATGGGCATTGACATCGCGGTAGACTTTGGAGCCCCCATTCGAGCCGTAGCGGATGGAACCGTGAAACTCTCCGAATTTATCAGCGGCTACGGACAAACTGTAGCCATCGAGCATGGTCCATACAGCACGGTCTATGCCCATGCTGACAAGGTACTCGTACGCCGAGGCCAGTCGGTCCGTGCTGGACAGGAGATTGCACGTGCCGGAAACACCGGCCTGACCACAAGCTCCGACAACATGCTGACCTTTGAGGTTCGGTACAACAACACTCCACAGGACCCAATCCCATGGCTCTCGCCACGGTGAGCTCCCTACCAAAGACACTCCGAGCGTTCCTGCTGGTCGGTACCACCGTCACTACCGGTCTCTTCGGCGGGGCCTACTTAGGCCGAACCGCCATGGCAGCCGGCGCAGACCCCTACCGCCCCCTGAATACCCTCGCGATAGCGCTCCATCACGTCCAAGCGCAATACCTCAATGAGGTCACCACACAGGACATGATCTACGGTGCCATCGACGGAATGATGGACACCTTGGACCCCCACTCCCGATTCCTCGATCCTTCGGCGCTCGACGCGAACCAGGCGCGAACAGAGGGCGTGTACACGGGCATTGGGATTGAAATGAAACAAATCTCCCAAGACCTCACCGTGGTCCGCGTGGTCCCTGGCTCCCCAGCCGACACCATCATGGAGACCGGCGATCTCATCCTTGCAGTGGATGGTGAACCCCATTCCACTCTTGCCACGGCCTCCAACGCCATGCGAGGTGAAGTCGGCACATCGGTGAAGCTCACCACGCGGCGGGGAGACAAGGAACACACCGTCCAGCTCAACCGCGCGAGGATTCGCGACCGTACCGTGCGGGTAACCAACATCGGAAATGGCTGGGCCATTGCAGAAATCTCGCGCTTCCAGCGAAACACAGCCTCGGACCTGGACCAAGGCATCCGGACTGCCGCACCCAGCCGAGGCCTGATCATCGATGTTCGAAACAATGGTGGCGGTCTGCTCGATGAGGCCATCGATGTCGTCAACCTCTTTGCAACAGAAGGCTTGATCGTGCGGACCCGTGGACGCAATGACGCGGCGCTTAATCAGCACGATGCCACCAAAACCGCACCACACCAAAAGTTGCGCCTCATCGTGCTCATCAATGGAGAGTCCGCCAGTGCATCCGAGATCGTCGCCGGATCCTTGAGAGCCCTGGCTGGCGCACAGCTCGTGGGAACGCAGACCTACGGAAAGTGGTCTGTTCAGCGTTTGTACGTGTTTGAGGACACCAGCGCCATCAAGCTGACGGTCGCTCAATATGAGATTGTGGATGAAAATGCGGGTGGTGCAGGCCTTGAGCCCAATCATCAGGTCGAAGCTCCAAGCCCACAGCTCCGTGCCCTGACCACCCTCAGAGAGACCTTGGCCGACGATGGTGATGCTCTGGCCCTTCTCAATGGATTGGTAGCGGACATACCTCAAAAGGTGGCACACACCCATCTCGGCCCGCTATCTGAACGACTGACCCAAGACCCCCAACTTGCAGCTGCATGGACACTGGCGCTCGACAAACCCTGAAGCGGGTCCTCATGACCACAGCCACCGTATTCT
Organism: uncultured bacterium; assembly: GCA_963932775.1. Taxonomy (GTDB): domain Bacteria; phylum Myxococcota_A; class UBA796; order UBA796; family UBA796; genus UBA796. The sequence continues at coordinate 4,607 of CAWVVG010000059.1, read as the reverse complement.
TTGCGGTGGGCATAGTGGTTTGGATCGTCCCCAGCTTGATGAATACAGAAACGGCATCCACGCCGTCTGTATCCAGCACGCCAAAGGTAGATGTGACTCCCGGAGATGTGGACCGTTTTCTTGAAGACGTGTTTCGTCGGATTGGGGCTGTGGAAGTGTTGAGCCGCGAAGACAACGACGGACTTGTCAAAGGTATCTTTCAGCTTCCAAGTGGTGCACAAGCACCAATGGTCGCCCAGAGATTGCGCCGATTGGCGGCCGAGGCCGACCTGGAATTATATGTGAGCCCGGTGGATGGTCTGGATCTGGAAATACGTGTCTATGCCGGGGCGACATTGCGCCAGCAGTTGTTGCTTGTTCCTGAGTTGCCCGAGCCACCAACATACAAAAAGTCGGTCCGCTCACTGGACCGTCCGCTGATAGCGGTGGTGGTCACCAATGTCGGCGACGCCTCGGCAGACAAGATCTTGGCCACCAAAGTTCCCATCACAGTGGCCATCCGTCCATACACACCCTTCGCACTCCGCTCGGCACGCATCGCGGCTGGGGCATGGCACGAGGTTCTGGCAGACGTACCACGCGACATGACGCCCCAGGAGGCACAGCGGGCGATTCCACTGGCCACGGGAATTTGGTTCGACGGCACACCGGTGGCACCATTGGGCCAACATGATGTGGTAGTCGTTCCATCGGATCGCGTCAGCGGTGCGCGAACCCCTGAGAATCTACGGGTGCTTCCGGCACAGCACAGCGACCGAAGAGATGCGATGGCTACCCTGTCTCGTGCCCGGCATATCGCAGCACGAATGGGACAAGCCGCGCTGGTCATCGATGCCAATGACCCTGACCTTGACAGCATACTGAAGTGGGCCACCAACGCTCACCTGGATGGGTACCGAATAGTGTTGGCGAGCGAGGCCGCTCGAGCAAGCGAGGTCCACGGCCCCAACGGCTCTCTTTCCAAGCGATAGCCTCAGTGCAGCCCGTGCTGCCGCTGCCGATAGAAGCGTGCCAACTCCCTGAATGCCCGAAATACGACCTTGGGATGAGCACCGGTCTGCTCCCCGGCTCCTCGAGCAAAGTGTGACACTGGAATTTGCTTCATGGTAAACCCGTGTGCGACCGCCTTCAGCAGGATCTCTGCATTGATGAAGGCACCATCCGAACGAATTTCTATGCCATCCAATACTGACCTACGGAACAACTTGAATGCGCAGTTCACGTCCTCGACATCCAGTCCAAACGCCCCATACAGCGCCATTCCCCACGCCGCAGCGTTGGCCCGTCGGACCCAGGGATCTTGCCGGGAGCTTCGGTAGCCCGCGACGATGTCAAACTCAGCGACCCATGGAATGAGAAGGCCAATCTCACCGACATCGAACTGCAGGTCAGAGTCTGTAAAGAAGACGAGTTCATGACGGGTTGACGAAAAACCGGTTCGAAGTGCGGCGCCATAGCCCTGATTCTCTGCGTGCATCACCAAGCGAATGCGCGGGTCGCCGACTGCACGAACATGCTCAACGGTACCGTCCGTGGAGCCATCGTCCACCACCACAATCTCCCATACCGAGAGGTGGCCCTCCGAAACCAGTCGTTCGAGAGCACGTACGCCCTGGCGCACACTCTCCTCAATGTTCTCCGCTTCATTGTAGGCGGGAAGAACAAAGCTCAGGCCCGGAGCCATAGTCGTCCCGGAGCTACTGGGTAGAGATGTTGAAGATGCTGGCCTTCAAGGTGTCGTTGTCCGCACCTTCTGGTACGACTGAGACATTTCCAGCACTGTCTGAAGCTGACACGTAGTACCGCATATAGGCAGACCCGAGCGCGAATGACGGAATCGTACCCCGCCACTCATCTGGATTCTGCCCAGGCACCATCGAGTCTTCTTCCCAGCTATCGCTGCCTGCTGTGGACTGTTGGTAGTACAACTTCACGCCTACCAGAGATACGTTTTCGCACTCCTCTTCCAGGTACACATAGGTCGAGACCACTACATCAGCAGAAGAGGGTTGTGACCCCTCCACTTCTTCGAGGTCTATCTCGGGAGGATCCTCACACTGTAATTCTTGGATTGGCTCTGTACCGCCACCATCGAATTTAATGGGCTCCGATGCGCATGCAGCAGCCATCACGCCCAGAACTAAAAAGTATATATTGTTCATCTTCATCTCCTCCTCAAGCAACAACCGTCCCAACCAGATCGTAGTCCGAAGATCGGTCGATCCGCACCATTCGAATTTGCCCTGGCAAAATATCATCCGGGGGCATCTCAAGAAATACCTGCCCGTCTACCTCTGGCGCTTGGGTCTCCAAGCGCCCTGTGATCACCCATTCGTGATCCTCCGACTGTCCGTCTATCAACACTGGCACCTCGGTACCAATCAAGGCATCCAGATGCGCTCGGCTGATATCGGCTTGCACTTCCATCAGCACCCTCTGGCGATCTTCCTTCACATCGTCGGGAACCTGATTGGGCAGGAGCGCGGCATCGGTGCCATCTTCCTGGAAATAGGTAAACACTCCGACACGATCAAACTTCTGTACGCGAATGAAGTCCACAAGCTCCGAAAAGTCCTCTTCGGTCTCACCGGGGAAGCCAACAATAAATGTGGTCCGAATCGCAATTCCAGGAACGTGCGCTCGCACCCTCTCCAAGATTCGCTCTTGGCCCGCGCGTGTCACGCCCCGACGCATGGCCTTGAGCATCGGCCCGGAGGCATGCTGGAGAGGCATATCAAGGTAGTTGCAGACCTTTGGTTCATCGGCGATGGCCTCAAGCAAGCTCGCTGGCAGACCGATCGGGTACGCATAGTGGAGCCGAATCCAGTCGATGTCCTCGATGGTTGCCAGGCGACGGAGCAGTGCACCCAGGTCCGTACCCTCACCCAGGTCTCGGCCGTAGGCGGTTGAATCTTGACTCACGAGGTTGAGTTCGCGGACACCCTTAGCAGCGAGGTTTCGCGCCTCGACCATCAAGGAATCAATGGTTCGACTTCGCATCTTTCCACGCAACGTGGGGATGATGCAGAAAGCGCAACGATGATTGCAGCCTTCGCTGATCTTCAGCCATGCAGAGTGCGCCTTCCAGGAGTTGACCCGGGGAGCAAACTCGTCGTGGATATACATGGGAACGTCCACATGAGTCTTTGGCCCCGAACCATTGCGGTTGCGAAGAACCTCATCAATCCGATGGTACTCACCAGTCCCCAAGAAATGGTCTACCTCTGGAAGCTCCTCCTCCAGGGCGGTACCGAAACGCTGGACCATGCATCCAGTCACGATGAGTTTCTCGCAACTTCCACTCTCTTTGTAGCCAGACATCTGGAGCACGGTGTCGATGCTCTCCTCTGTGGCCGGCTGAATAAAGCTGCACGTGTTTACGACGATGACATCTGCCTCTTCAGGCGTGTCCACGAGTACGCAGTCGGCGCCTCGAATCTTTCCGATCATGACCTCAGAATCTACCCGATTCTTCGGGCAACCCAAGCTTACCAAGTGTACGCGCTCTGGCATTGTGGTCTCCTCAGGGTCCGTCTGCATTTAGCACCTGAGCGCCCGCAGGGACCTGAAAGTTGAACTGGGAGTCATCGATCTCTACGTTATTCTTGACCTGTTTGAAGCTGAGCTCCACCTCATTCCCAAAGGCATCAAGCATATTGACTTCTTTCACAGTGTAGTCGTTGGCAGCGAGGCGCAGAGTCAGAGACTGAAACCCCGAATCGGACTTGGGCTTGAGCAACAACGAAACGGTGTTCGCTTTTCCTTCGTTGGAAAGCAACTCGGCATCAAACAGTTCACCCAGACGGTTCAAGTCGTCGAGCAACTGAGCCATACCCTGGCCACCTCCAGCAGCACCCTTGGATACGATGACCTGCTTCTCAGCAGCAGACCAGACCCACATGGTGTCTCCGTTGGTGACGAACATCTTGCCCGCTGGCTGAGTAAACTCCCAGCGCATCATCTTTGGGCGCTTGAGCATCACCCGGCCCCGTTGCTTGGTCTCGTCGCCCATCGCCTTTGAGCGAGTGACCTGCACGAAATCTGCCCGAAGTGTCCCGACGCCCTTGTAGGCCTGCTCTACGCCCTTGATCACCGTATCCAAGTCTCCCTCCTCACTAAAGGCTGGAGTGGAAACAAGGGTCAACAGAAGTATGGCGAGGTAACGAAACAAGGAGCCTCCAATGGTCGCACGTGCCCTTCTACCGCCCGAGACTCTCGATAGCAATCGAAGCCGGTGACGATTCAGTGCCACAGACGCACAACAGAGGCTCAATATTCCACAATTTTAGCCTGTACGGCCGACCAATACCTCTCGGGGACGGGCGCCATCGGCAGGACCAATGACACCTTCCTGCTCCATCACCTCAACAATTCTAGCCGCCCGGTTGTAGCCAATCTTAAATTTGCGCTGAATCATTGAAGAACTGGCCTTTCCTGACTCTACGATAAATGCCACAGCCTCGTCATAGAGCTCGTCATACTCGTCGTCGTCAATGGGACGTCCGCTGCCATCCTCCACACTGATCTCAGCCTCGTAGTTTGGCATTCCCTGAGCCCGAAGGAAATCGGTCACACCGTTGACCTCCTCATCGGAAACAAACCCACCA
>CAWVVG010000058.1:0-13169 GCA_963932775.1 uncultured bacterium | reverse complement strand
CAGACGCAGACGCAGACGCAGACGCAGACGCCGATGCAGACGCAGACGCCGATGCAGACGCAGACGCCGATGCAGACGCAGACGCAGACGCCGACGCCGACGCCGACGATACCGGCGACCCACCGCCACCACCGGCCTGCGAGGAGCGTGAAGACTGGACAGAACCAACCTGGAGCCCCTGGGACATGGCCACCTGGCCCGCAGCTGAGTTCATGGTTTGCGCCCCGTTGCCCGATGATGGCACTTGGGATGAGTGTGCCGCCGCTGACGAAACAGATCCCTCTTTCTTGCTGGATTCAACCTTTGGGACCGACGCTTGGGGTTCCTTTTGGGCCACAATGGTCTGCGGTGCCGTAGAGTCCAGAACCGATGCATGCTGCTATGTACTCGACAATTTTGAATTCTACGAAATCTCACCTGGCAGGCCCTTTACGGTGAATGGCGAAGCAAGGCTGGCGCCCTGTGGACCCGACAATGGCTGGGCTCAGACCACCGAGTGGACCGCTACAGGTTTGAGCGAGGAACAGCGGGGCCAGCTCATCGAGCACTGGACCCAATCTGCCCGCTTTGAGCATTCCTCTGTGGCATCCTTTGCCCGCTTCACCATGCAGCTGATGGCCATCGGTGCCCCAGCCAGCCTGGTCACAGAGGCGACCCGCGCACAAGGCGATGAGATTCGGCACACCCGCATCTGTTTGGGCATTGCGTCCAGCTTGGCCAATGACACCATCGGCTTGGCAGGCCTGCCCGTGGATGGCGCACTCGAATTCGGCGGGGACGTATCCGCGATTTTAGTGGACACGATTCGAGAGGCCTGTGTGAATGAAACCATCGCTGCTGCACAGTGTCAGGCAGCCGGACAAGCCGCCACTGACCCAATGATTCGAGCGGCCTTGAACGAAATCGCTGAAGACGAACAGCGCCATGCAACCCTCGCATGGAAGACCGTTCGTTGGATTCTTGACGAACACCCTGAGCTGCGTACCCTGGCCCGGGAAACATTCGATGAGGCGCTGAACACCCCATGGAGTTCACCCAATGCTCAGGACGCCTCACTCACCCATTGGGGCGTGGCATCTCAAGCCACTGAGGCTGCCATCGCAACCCGCGTGCTCCGTCGAGTGATCCGCCCATGTGCCGACGCTTTGTTCGACACCGCGACTACAGTGGCCGCCACCGCTTAGAAATGGTACGAGGTGCGCCCAAAAGAGGTGCTCCTGATGTCTCACGAGAAGGGCAGCGGTCGGCCGGAAGGCACGGCCCTCATGGAAAAGATAGTGTCGCTGTGCAAGCGGCGCAGCTTTGTGTTTCCGGCTTCCGAAATTTATGGAGGCTTGAACGGCTTTTGGGACTACGGTCCCATGGGTGTCCAACTCAAGAACAACCTGAGGGATCGATGGTGGCGTGACATGGTTGAATGTCCGCCGATCGGGCCGGACGGCAACCCGCTGGACATCGTTGGACTGGACTCCAGCATCATTCAAAACCCGAAGACCTGGGTAGCCAGTGGACACGTGGGCGGGTTCTCCGACCCAATGGTCGACTGCCGGGCCACCAAGAGTCGCTATCGGTTGGACCACGTCATGGTCTATCGCCCCCGAGAGGGCGCAGATCTTCACCCCGGCTACGCATTCATGGAAGGTCAGCCCGAGACCATCGCCAAGAAAATGAAGGGAGCACTCCGCGGACGACCCGCAAGTGAGTTGTTTGAAGTCGTTGCCCTCGAGGATCTATCGGTCGAGGACTACGGAATGGTCATCGGGCCCGACACCAAAGAGAAAGGCACCCTCACTGAGCCAAAGCAATTCAATCTGATGTTCCAGACCACCGTTGGCGCCACTGGTGGCCCCGAGAACCTGGCCTATCTCCGCCCTGAGACCGCCCAAGGCATCTTCTTGAACTACAAGAACGTGATGGACACCAGCCGGGTCAAGATCCCCTTTGGTATCGCACAGGTTGGCAAGGCCTTCCGAAATGAGGTCACTCCGAGAAACTTCATTTTCCGAAGCCGAGAATTTGAACAAATGGAAATGGAGTGGTTCTGCCACCCGGATGAGGCCGAGAAGTGGTTCAAATTCTGGGTTGACTACCGCCTGAACTGGTGGGGCACCGTCGGGGTCGACATGAACAACCTCGTCCTCCGTGAGCACAGTCCAGATGAACTGGCCCATTACGCAAAATGCGGCGCAGGCACCTTTGATGTGGAATACCGCTACCCCTTCTCTGGGGGAGCCGGTTTCGGGGAACTCGAAGGCATCGCACATCGATCCAACTTCGATCTGACCCAACACCAAGAGCACAGCCGGACCAAGCTCTCATACTTCCAAGACGACACCCGGGAGAGATACATTCCCCACGTTATCGAGCCTGCATCGGGGCTGACCCGAGGCGTACTGGTACTGCTCTGCGAAGCCTACGATGTGGATGAGAGCCGCCCAAGCCCAGAGCTGATGCGCTTCCACCCTCAGATGGCCCCCATCAAGGCTGCCGTCTTCCCGCTGGTAAACAAAGATGGCTTGCCCGAGCTGGCGGAAAAGTTGTACATGGACCTCCGAACTCGGCACGTCACCCAGTTTGATGTGAAGCAATCCATTGGAAAGCGCTACGCCCGCATGGACGAAGCCGGTACCCCTTGGTGTTTCACCGTAGACCAGGACACACTGACCGACGGCACCGTCACCGCCCGCGACCGAGATACAGGCGCACAACATCGGATCGCCTCCGACGCCGTAGCCCGCTTCTTGGACGACAAAATCAACAACTGACAGTCACCAGCCAATCCGGGGGTGTGTCTCGACCCTTCGGGGGTTAGTGGACTCGCCCATATTCGACCGCAAGGCGGTTTCGGGAGCGTTCATGGAATCCCAACTTGTGTACCGATTCGGCGGGGCCAATGTCGAAGGCGACGGCTCCATGAAGGCCCTACTGGGCGGAAAGGGCGCTGGGCTAGCTGAAATGAGCAAGCTTGGACTGCCCGTTCCTCCAGGTTTCACCATTACAACTGAGGCCTATGTCCACTTTTTTAAAGGTGGCGAGACCTGGCCAGAGACACTGTGGGAACAAACTCTTGCGGGCGTCAAGCACATTGAGGGCTTGACCGGCAAGACGTTCGGCGACCCGGAGAACCCCCTGCTCGTATCTGTGCGGTCCGGGGCTCCAGTATCCATGCCAGGAATGATGGACACCGTACTCAACCTGGGGCTCAATGACATCACCGTCGAGGGCCTCGCGGCCAAGAGCGAAAACCCCAGATTCGCATGGGACTCCTATCGGCGCTTCATCACCATGTTTGGCGATGTCGTTCTGGGCATTCACTACACTCGATTCGCCCGCGTCGCCGATCAAGTCCGACAAGGTCGCGAGGAGTCTGAGCTGTCCATCGACGAACTCAAGACCCTTGTGGGCTGCCTCAAGGCCGTCATCGAGGAAGGGCATGGAAGCTTCCCTGAGCACCCAGAGGACCAGCTTCGATTGGCCACCAATGCCGTATTCCGGAGCTTCAACACGCCACGGGCCCGGTACTACCGAAAGGCTCAGAACATCCCAGACCACACGGGAACAGCGGTAAACATTCAGGCCATGGTCTTCGGCAATATGGGCGACACATCCGCCACAGGCGTTTGCTTCACCCGTGACCCCAAGAATGGCGACAAGATCTTCTTTGGCGAGTGGCTCCCCAACGCACAAGGCGAAGACGTAGTCGCAGGCACCCACACCCCGGGACCGCTCACTGGAGCCCAGAAGGGAGCCAAAGGCATCCCGCTGAATGAAGCCATGCCAAAAATATTCAAGGAACTCAACGAGATTCAGAGTTTCTTGGAGACCCACTTCAAGGACATGCAGGACATCGAGTTTACCGTTGAAGATGGCCAGCTCTACCTGCTCCAGACCCGCACAGGAAAAAGAAGCCCTGCTGCCGCGGTTCAGATCGCCGTGGACATGGTGGACGAAGGCCTCATCGATACGGACGAGGCACTCTCCCGAATCGAGCCTGCGAGTCTCGAGATGGTCCTTCGACCGATGCTTGACCCGAATGCCCAAAAGAAGGTCATCGCCCATGGATTGGATGCCAGCCCAGGCGCCGCATCCGGTAGGGTCGTTTTCCATTCCGATGAGGCCCAGGAACTGTCCGAACGCGGCGAAAACGTGATCCTGGTTCGAATGGAGACCAGCCCAGAAGACATTCAAGGCATGACCGTATCTACTGGTATCCTGACGTCCCGAGGCGGACAGACCTCTCACGCTGCCGTTGTCGCTCGAGGCATGGGTCGGCCCTGCGTGGTCGGCTGTTCCGACATCGCGGTCGATTACGCCCGAGCTCTGTTCTATGCCGGTGACACCGTCATTCGCCGTGGCGACTGGATTACCATCGACGGTGGTACCGGTGAAGTGATGGAAGGAAAGGTGCCCACGCTGGCGCCACCGACCGACTCCGGTGCCATGTCGACCTTGCTCGGCTGGGCCGATGAGCGAGCCCGCCTCGAGGTGCGCGCCAACGCCGACAACGCAGCCGATGCTGGGCGAGCCCGTTCTCTGGGGGCAGTGGGGATCGGCCTTTGCCGCACAGAGCATATGTTTTTCCAGCCCGACGCCCTGCGAGCCATGCGGCAGATGATCCTGGCCAAGGACGACCGCACACAAGCGCGTGCACTCAACGAGATCCTGCCCATTCAGCGCGAGGCCTTCGTGGAAATCTTCCGCGCAATGGATGGCCTGCCGGTCACGATTCGCCTGCTGGACCCACCCCTCCACGAGTTCCTGCCCAACCGCGCCGAAGACGTCACGAGCGTCGCTCAAGACCTCGGCGTGCGTACCGATGTGCTCCAAGAGCGCCTCAAGGAACTCCACGAGGTCAACCCGATGATGGGCCATCGTGGTTGTCGAATCGGGGTCACCAGCCCCGAAATCTACAAGACGCAGGCCCGAGCCATCTTCGAGGCTGCCGTGGAGCTGACCCGAGAAGGCGTCACGGTAATCCCAGAAGTCATGATTCCTTTGGTGGCCATCGACAACGAACTTCGAGTCTGCCGCGACCACGTCGTTACCGTCGCGGAGGCGGTCATGGCAGAGCATGGCGTCAATATCGAGTACCGAGTGGGCACCATGATCGAACTTCCCCGGGCCGCTCTGCTCGCCAAGGACATCGCCAAGCACGCCGACTTCTTTAGCTTCGGAACCAACGACCTGACTCAGATGACCTACGGATTTTCCCGGGATGACATGGGGAAATTTCTTACTCCATACCTGGGCGCTGGAATCCTAATGGACTCACCACTGGCCAAATTTGACATCGAAGGCGTGGGCCAGTTGGTCCAGATGGGCACCGAACGAGGCCGTCACAGCAATGCGCGGCTGAAGGTAGGTGTTTGCGGTGAGCACGGTGGCGATCCAACCGGCGTGGGCTTCTTCCACAAGGTCGGCCTGGATTATGTGAGTTGCTCACCATTCCGTGTACCCGTGGCCCGCTTAGCAGCGGCCCACGCTGCCCTGGGACTTTTGTAATGACCACAATACTTTTCTGGCTTGGTGCCTTCGCTTGCTTGCCAAAGGGTCCCATCCCATTGCCAGCAGCTACTCCAGGCGCCCTATCCAACGGTGAACTGCAGTATACCGCCACAGCAATCTTGGACGTAGAGCCAGGACGGGGCCTCGATCTCCAGACCACCATCGACGTGACGAACACCGGGACGTCGACCATCCGAGTCAACGTGGCACGATCCCGCGTGAGCGTAGACGGTCAACCCTTCACGGTATGTCGCTATGGGTCCGCCGCTGACCCGGCGAAACTCATCGCCAACCTTGGCCCTGGTGAGTCTCAGCAACTCAATGTGACCTGCCGAGACGTTGGCCGACCCGTGCACAAAATCGAACTTAAATTTGCCGCGTCTGGGACCGGATCTACTGGCGAGATCGTCGCGGGCTTTCTCGGCCTGGGAGAGCGGCCCTGACACCGCGCAAACAAGGCAATCAACCCAGTGGCCGCAGCCCCCTCACCGGGCTACGGGCACCGGCCATGCACAGCGTTCTTGCCACTCTTCTTGTCGCCACCGGATGTGTCCGGGTCTCCGAACTTCCCGATGTAGGGGAGTGCGCGAGCTACCCGGAAGCTCCGTACGAGTACGGGCAGATCGGAATCGGCGAATGCATCTCCGGGCCCAACCAGATCCGGTTTGCTGGTGAAGAAGGCGCTGAGACGCTTCTGATTACCAACTCCAACCCCTATCGGGTGTTCGCGGGTGGGAACCTCCTCGCCATCCCTTGGAATAACATCGACTTTGGAGACCAAGACAACGAGGTCGACACGCTCGATCCCGTGGCTGTGTCTCTACCATCCTTCGCTCTTGGGCTTGAGATCACCGACAACCTCGGCATGATCGCCATGCGAGAGTCGGCGGATGCCCGTACCCAAGACGCCAAAGACGAAATCCTGCTGCTCGACCTCTCCGACCCCACGGCCCCTGTGAGCTCGAGTCGAGGGACGAATGGTGGAGATACAGTCAAGGTGGTGAGCGACCCCGTCGACATCGCGTACGACAGCGAGACGGGTCTCACCTTTGTCGCCAATCAAACTGCGCGCACCATCTCCGTACTCGACACAACCGGCGAGACCATCGAGCTCATCCAGCCATGGCCTGAGTCCATGGTCACCGCCGCCGCATACCTCGACCACAGTGAGTCCGACGGGCGTGCCCGGGTTGTCGACTTTGACATCCTCGGCGACGGCGCCCTCATCGACGACAGCTGGACCCTGACCTGGGTAGAAGGCACCTGGCGCTTGTGGGTCCCATCAGACCTCGGCCTGCACCGGTGGACCACCCAACTGGCGCGAGACTCCAGCGGTGCACCCGTGTACCAGGCCAGCGAAATGGGTGCCGAGTTGGCGCTGGATGATGCCCCCGAAGATGTCCTCGAGTTCTCAGACCCCGACTTCTCCGGTACATCAGACACCATGTTCTTTGCATCCGAAGGCAACCTATGGATGGCAGCCAGCGGGTCATACCTGGGCGACTGGTCCATCTTCAACGTCCCGTCCATTCAGGGTGAGCCCGATTCGCCAATGGCTTGGCTCGGCGGCCCCAATGTCACACCCGGTATCGAGGCCACACACATCTTCTTTGATGCCCAGACCTCCGACACCGGCGCCGACGGACCGAGCTTTATTGGTACGGCCACTTCCATCGACGGACTGGCCTGGAGCGTGGAAGACACGCCACTGCTCGAGCCCACACACCCTCACGAGGGTGAACACATTGCAGACCCGGACGTCATCTACGACTCCGAGACTCAGATGTGGCGCATGGTGTACAGCGCCTTCGACGGCACGCAGTGGACCATCGGACACGCAGTCAGTGATGACTTGCAGACCTGGACCAGCGACGACGTACCACTCTTTGAGAACGAACTCGGCGCTGCTGCCCCTGTCTTGCACTCGAGCGTCGGCAGCTGGCACCTTTGGTACAGCAGCTGGACCGGCGAAGCATGGGAGATCGGGTACGCAGAGAGTCGCGACGGTACCCACTGGATCGAGCAACCGAACACTCTGACTTTTGGCGAAGGCACCGTAGTCGACGACGAAGCCCACCCACCGAGCGTCGCCCTACAAGGAAGCGCACAAGACACATTCCAAGTACGAGGCGAGTCCACGGGACTGCTGCCCGCACCGATGGTTCCGGGTCTAAGCTACGCTGCACTGACCTACGGCTGGACCACAGAAGTGCTCGCCGGAGCCTGGTTGGACTTGGGCGATGCTGGCTCCCAGTCCAATGGCAGCATCCAAGTGGATGACTTGTCCACCGATGCTGACGGAAACCAGACCGCCTGGCTCACGCTGACCAGCCGGTCCGGTCGCACACGCATCGGCCAAGCCGCCGTAAATACCGATGGCACACTCAGCGCAACCAACGGCGCCGTCTTCGAGGGCGGCGACAACAACTTTGAGAAGGGTGGAGTCAGCCATCCAGCCACCTTCGACAACGGTGACCAGCTGCAAATGCTCTACGCCGGGACCAGGAATGGCAAGCAGTCCATTGGACTCGCCACCTTGACCGATGGTGAATGGATTAGCGAGGGCAAAGTATTCAGCCCGAACAGCAGCCGATGGGATGGTGTCTCGGTAGTGCCGAACAGGGTCGTTCCGCTGGACGATGGTGGATGGCGCCTTTGGTACTCGGGATTCGATGGCGGCACCTGGAGAATCGGTTCGGCCACGAGCGAAGATGGCACCAGTTGGTCACGGGATGCAGCTCCCCGTGGATACCAATTGGGTACCGGGCAACCTGGCGCTTGGGATGACACCGGCGTGCGGGATGCCTGGGTGATCCATGATGATTCTGGTGACCACATCTGGTACGCAGGATTCGATGGAGACACCTGGCAGATCGGGTACGGATTCCGTCCTGAGGGTGAGCCCGCTTTCGAGCGGTCCCTTGACCGATTCACGGACGAGGGGCGGCCGGCAGTGTCCAATAACGGCGGCCTGTTTCATCGCACCGGAGTCTTCCGTCCAGTGGTCAGCCAGTCGGCCGACGGGTTCTCTGTCCTCTACGCCGGACAGAGTGGACAAGATGTCCGAGTGGGCCGGGCCTTCGGGCGCACCGAGGACCGCCTCAACCGAACGCCACGCCGTCCACGAATCGGAGACACATTGGTGTTCGACACCGACAGAGGCGACGAGGACGCTTGGGCGATCCCACTCAATGGAGCGGTCGACGGCCACACCATAAATGGGGAAGGGCTGACGGACCTACACGTCGATGAAGAGCGGGGAATGCTGTTCGCAGTATCCCAGGAAACCGCCACGATATTCGTCATCGACATCCGCGATGACACAGACCTGAGTCGCGGATTCTACGACCGAAATTACCTGGACATTGAGGCCATCCTACTGCTCAACACCGGGGTGTATGCGACGGGATACCGGCAAATCCTCACGGTTGCCGGAAGCGACACGATGTACGCACTGGTCGATGCACCCGAGTCGGTGATCACCATCGACCTGAGCCAGCTTGTCGACGATGAGTACGCTGAGGCCAGCTACGACATCGCCACTGGCTACTTGGCTGCCCCACGCGGCCGCGAGCGGGATGAAGGCTCGGAAAGCATGACCAATGTGGGTCCGGGCCAGATGATTCTCCATGAAGACGGCAAGCGATTGTTTGTCTCGAACTTCAACCGCAACAGCGTTTCGGTCTATGACCTCAGCCTGGGTCCGTACGGCATGAACATTCGAGAGATTCGGAATGTAGGCGAGAACCCATATGCCATGGCTTTCTCACCCGACGGAAACAAGCTGGTAGTCGGAAACTACACTGGAGACGTCATCGACAAAGTCTCACACGGCAACCTTGGCATCATCGATGTCGACTCCAATAGCCCCACCTACCTCGAGGTCGTGTCATGGATCGTCAACCGCTGATTCTCGCAATCGCGATGGGCCTCGCCGGGTGTGACAACACCTTTGTGCGTACCCCCTCCTTCGATGGCCCTTCCGCATCCACCGTGCTGGACAGCCGCGAAATGGGACCATTCGAAGAGCCCGTTGGCTTCGTGGCCAATTCCCGCAATGGGCGAATCGTGCCCATCGATCTCAAGCATGCGACTCTGCTCTCCGACCAAGTTGCAGCCCCCTTTCTACGCCCACGCTGGACCGCCACCGGTACCGGCCGGCTCCTCGGACAGCTCGCTGTATGGGCCCCAACCGACGAACAGGTCACCCTCTTTGTGGCAGACAATGCCAACAACGTGCTCGTCGAAGCCCCCTACATCACGGGCATGGACCCCAATCCGCTTGTGGCAGACCCATCGGTTTCCGCGTCCACCTTCGATGACAAAGACGACAGTGGTGACGACTCCACGCTCGAAAACATCGTACTGGCCAATGGCTGGACCACTACCGAGACATGGACCCTTGAATACGATGGCAGCGAGTGGACGGTGATTGGCTCCGCCTCTGGACTCCAGACCAAGCGCGCCCAGTTCAATGATCGCTTTAAGAGTGACAACCACGAGGTCGCCTTTAAGATTACCGGCAAGGCCACCCGAGGCGACACCCTCACATTCGACACCGACACCGGCATCATCGAACATGACCTCGGTGGCAACATCCTGGCCCTGAAGCGTGTCCCTGAGCAGCCCCTGCTGGTCGCTTCAGTATTCGACCCGCTCACAGAGACCAACGATATCGTCGTCTGGGATCTGGACCTTCGCATAGAACGCGGCCGTTTCACCTTGCCAGAAGGTTCCCAGGGTTGGCGATTCAGCTTTGGCGAATCCGAGGCTGAGCTTTACATCGCCGATGCACGGAATCCACGAGTCTTCGAGGTTCTGTTTGACATCGAAGACCCCGCGGTCAGTGTCTGGCAGGAAATCCCAACGGCAGCCCCTGTTTCTGATGTGGCATGGATCTCGGACTCACTCACCGACGGTGAGCTTGCCCTCGATGCACTTGACACCGGTGGCGTGTTCGACGACCCATCGATCGACCGGGATTACGAGCACCTCTTTGTCGCACTCGCTGGCGCCAGTCGAGTCGATGTATATGACCTTCGGACCGGCTCATGGATCAACGTGAACCCCCTCGATGGCGTGGTTGGTGGCTTGGACCTCACCTCTCCGGTTGTTGGAATTGCTCCCAGCCGTGAGCGTGTTTATCTACCCGAGCGCAACGATCTGGAGCGCCGTATTGAGTCCAAGGTAGTCGCCGTGACTACGTACAACGGCTCACTATTGCTGCTGGAGGGCGCCACTGGTTGCGTAGCTACCAGCTACGAAGGACCCCACGTACCCATCACCCAAGGCTATGAGACCGTTCAGTTCAACGACACGGGCAGGCCTTCCAACCCAAGCCTGCTGGTTGATGATGCGACGGCGCGAAGGGTACAGACCAGTCACTGTGGCGGTGTCCTCCGTACCGAGCGCTGGTCCCTCACTTTCGATGAAATCCAAGGAAACTGGGAAGTCGACGGAAGCCTCTCCGGCGTCCAGAACGGACGGGCGGAAGAAGACGTGCGCTACGTCTCTGACAACGGATCCATTAGCTTCACAGTGGTCGCAGGAAGCGAAGCTTCATCCGATGGAGACAACTTCGACTTCTATACAGATGAAGGGATTCTGCGGATCGACCGAATGCTTCGACAAGGAGCAAGCCAAGCGGACGCCCTCGAGCTCCCCGCAGCACCGACGTTGTTTGAGTACCGCATGGGCAACTCCGATGGTGGGTGGGACAGCAAACGGGAGCGCACCATGGTGCTCCTCCCCGTCGTGAACTCCGATGTCGTTCTTCGCGTACGAGTGAAGCAATGGGATGTAGAGGTTGTCTGGGACTGAGCACACGTCCAACGGAGCTCCGGCCATCCAAGGGACCACCGCTCAGATTCGCGCTTTTGCCCTATCCATTCCAGCCTCATTGTCCTTTCGCTTTGCCTTCTTGATGTAGGTCTCGTAGTGAGACTTTGCGGTCTTCTTCTTGCTCTCCCACAGCAAGTCTGCGAGGCATAGCCAGCTTTCCGTGGGTGTCTTTTTGGCGGCGATCGATGCCTCCAAAGCCGTGCGGGCCACATCCACTCGCCCGCCATCCATGGCGATTTGAGCCACCACATACTGATCCTCGGCGGACTCAGAAGCCGCGCACTGTACGGCCTCAACCGCCCGAATAGATGCCTGAGTTTCCCGGCCTGGGGCACTCCAGTCGTCGTGAACAAAGCAAGGCGAGACACCCGAAAAGTACGTTCTCTCCCTCGTCTGAAAGGCCGGACGAGCCGCCTCCTCACCATAGCGACGAATGAACATTCTCCGTTCGGGCACAAAATTTCCGGCCACGGCCCACCGCTTGCCATCATGGGCCAACGCACCGGTACCATCGAATACCATGAGACCCGGCGCCAGCGAAGGGCTGGGGTTGGTTTCACCCGCATCGCAGCCGTCACTCCACCACAGGCCAACCAACGCATGTTGGCCCCCGTCCAGTACACCCAGGGCATCGATGACCATGTCCTGATGGACACCAGTAAGCTCCAAGTGGCGAACGATTTCCGTAGCAGAAGTGTACCCCACAGCCGCACAAACCCTCGCTATCTGTGCCGTAGCATCCGGCTGGTGGCGCACATCCAGTAGCAACTTGACCACACTGTCTGCCAGGTCCTGGTCTCCGGCCGTCGCCTGGCT
The DNA here is from genome assembly GCA_963932775.1 of uncultured bacterium. Lineage (GTDB taxonomy): Bacteria > Myxococcota_A > UBA796 > UBA796 > UBA796 > UBA796. The sequence goes on along the minus strand of CAWVVG010000058.1, from coordinate 1,007 downwards.
GCTGCACAGGCGCATCAAGCCAACGGCTGCACCCAACCGCACATCTCCCCGGGGGTCGCGCAAGCCTCCTGCGAGGATGCTTAAACTGCGGGGTCGGTCCAGCGTAGCGATCATGGGAAAGACGCCAGCATTCAATGCGGGATCGATGCGACTAAACATCGCTAAATAAACGTCGCGCTGATCATCATCGAGTTGTTTCCGGGCGTCGCCAACTCGACAACGAGACAGAATGTCTGCCACTGCTGCGGCTGCACACAGGCGCACTCCGGGCGACTTGTCACCCCCCGCCAACAATGCGATTTCTGAAATATTTTCTACCGTGCCAATCGATGAAAGGTCTCGGCAACCAGCCGCCCTATCTGCGATTGACTTGGACCCTAAGGCCGCGACTGGATCTGTAGTTTCCATCAAGGTATCTCCAATTCAACTGTGGCAAGGCCGCGGCCCCAACTGCTAATCAACAACTCATCTTGACCATCACCATCGAGGTCTGATGCCGCAATGGTGCACTCTGCTTTATTGTGTACGTCTATGCGTAAGACAGCCTGACCATCTCCGCCCAGCCCAACAATGGTTCCATCGGTTCGGCGAGCGACGACCCGCTGGCCTCCACCGGCCCCAAAACGACCCACGATAACTTGGGAAAACCCACCACCTACCCAGCTTCCGTCGGATGCTATCAGCTTGGCACCGTCCGCATCGTCCTGCAACATGACTGAGCCATCGGGTGCGAGTCGGGTACGCTTGGTTCCATCGACGGCCCAAACCCCTCCATCGCCTGCCGCTGCGAGGGCGCTCGCCCCGGTATCCACACCAAACAACAAGGCGCCGTCCATTCCAAATACAAGTGTACGATTGGCCCCAGCAACCCAGAGCTGTTCCCCACTCGCAGCCATGGCCTGGACCTCCATGGGCATGGTCTTGAACCAACGGCCCTCACCGTCTGCGCCTCGGGCCCGAACCCACCAGCCGCCGGCGGATACCGGACCACCCAACCAGGCGACATG
>CAWVVG010000057.1:0-13222 GCA_963932775.1 uncultured bacterium | reverse complement strand
CTGCGGCGCCTGCACGGTGACGGTCGACGATCGACCCCGACTGGCCTGTATTTCGCTCGCCGTGCTGTGTGATGGGCAGGATGTTCAGACCATCGAAGGCCTCGGCCGACACGACGCACTCCATCCGGTTCAGGCGGCCATACACAAACATGTGGGCTCTCAGTGTGGGTACTGCACCCCCGGTATCGCCATGCGCCTCTCCGCCCTCATCAAGGCCAATCCGAACCCGGACGACGCTGAGATTCTCTCGGCGCTCGGCGCAAATATCTGCCGATGCACCGGCTACACCAAGATTCTCGCCGCAGCACGGGAGATCATTGGGGACTGGACCGAACCAAACCACACTCCTGATGGGCACTTGGCATGAGCGAACGTGGACCCCTCCCCGGCCCCGGAACCACCCCAACCCACCGAGACGAGTGGAGAATGGGGCCCGAGCAAAGTCACGTGGGCGCAGACGCTGATGTGGTCGGAACCGGCGGCCTCGGTAAGATCGATGGTGTGTCCAAGATCACGGGAGCCGCCATCTTTACCGATGACATTCAGCTCCCGCGAATGGCTCATGCAAAGCTCCTGCGCTCCCCGCACCCCCACGCGCGAATCCTCTCAATCGACACTGCCGCCGCCCTAGCCCTGCCTGGCGTGCTGGCAGTCATGACTGGGCGCGATCTGCCCACCAAACACGGCGCGATTCCGGTGGCCCAGGATGAGACCGCGCTCGCAGTAGACCGGGTTCGATACATCGGGGAGCCTGTCGTAGCGGTGGCAGCCAGGACAGAGGCCATTGCCCATGCGGCGGTGCGGATCATTCGGGTGGTGTATGAACCGCTCGAAGCCATCATGACCATTGAAGATGCCCTCGACCCCGATCTTCCACCGATTCACCCCGATGCGCGCAGGCCCAGCAACGTGCTTCGACGGGTCCACCAACACCACGGAGATGTGGATGCCGGCTTTGAAGCGGCTGACTTGGTCATCGAAGGCACCTACAACTACCCAGGCTCCACCCATGTCCCGCTAGAGACTCATGCAGCGGTCGCTCAGCCGCTGCCCGAGGGTCGACTGAAGCTCTGGACCTCCACCCAGAATCCCCACTATGTACACAAGACCGTCGCCCGTGTGCTCGGCATGCCTGAAGCGGACGTGCGCCTCATCAAGCCCGATGTGGGTGCGGGCTACGGCGGAAAGTGCGACACATTCGCCTCCGACCTCTGCGCCAGTTGGCTGGCCCGAAAGCTCGACAGACCCGTCAAGCTGGCCCTAGAGCGAGAAGAAGTATTCTACACCCACCGAGGCCGGCATCCGACTCGGATGTGGATCAAGATGGGCATGAAGTCCGACGGCACCATCACTGCTGTGGACTTCAAGGCCTGGGCGAATGGTGGCGCCATGGCCAGCTATGGCGTGGTCACCGCCTACTATCTGGGCGTCTTCCTGGCACTGCCCTACACCATCGAACACTTCCGCTTCACGACGATGCGGCTGTACACCAACCACCCGCCTTGTGGGCCCAAGCGAGGCCATGGCGCACTTCAGCCACGGTTCGCCGTAGAAGCACACATCGACAAAATGGCGCATGCTCTGGGCCTCGATCCCGCTCAGGTTCGTGCGGGTCAGCTGGCTCAAGCGCCCAGCACCTCCGTGAATGGACTCCATGTCACCTCTACGGCGCTCGACCGATGCCTGGAGGAGGTGGTCTTGGCCTCCGGTTATTCCGCACGACGTGGCCGCCTTCCTCATGGCCGAGGGGTGGGACTCGCGACCAGTGTGTACATGTGTGGTGCCCTTCACGGCATATACCCCGACGACCTGCCCCACTCCGGCGTTCAGATCCAGATCGACCGATCCGGGCGAGTGACCATCTTCTCTGGCACTGCAGATGTTGGACAGGGCTCCAATCACATGCTCGCCACCCTCGTCTCCGAGCGCTTGGGCATCACACCACACCTGTGCCGGGTCGTGGAGGGCGACACCGACCTGTGTCCAGTGGACCTGGGCAGCTATTCGAGCCGAGTCACCTTTATGGCTGGAAACGCAGCCATCGATGCCGCAGATAAACTGCGCGCACGCATTGCGACCACGGCAGCCATCGCACTCGATACCGACCCGGATGCCCTCCGGTTCCGAGATGGTTCCATCTCCGGGTCCATGCGGAGCCTGCCCTGGATCGAGGCCGTTCGATTGGCGGAAGCCGCGACGGGCACGCTCGGTGCCTCAGGCTCTTACCGCCCCCCAAAGGCCGGGAAAGCCTTCCGGCGAAACCCCATCGGACCCTCACCTGCCTACTCCTTCACCGCTGCTGCTGCAGAGGTCCAGGTGGACACCGAGTCTGGCATCGTGGTGGTCGACCGCGTGTGGTGCGCCCACGACTTGGGCCGGGTCATCCACCCAGAGATCGCAGAAGGCCAAATCGAGGGCTGTGTGTACATGGGAGTGGGCGAAGCCTTGCTCGAGGAGCAGCAATACGATGGCGGACAGATGCGCACACCCAGCATCCTCGAGTACCGAATTCCCACCGTGTACGACACTCCTATTATCGATGCCATCTTGGTAGAGAGTCACGATCCGGGTGGACCCTATGGAGCCAAGGAGGTCGGAGAAGGCCCCCAACTACCCATCGTTCCCGCCATCGCGAATGCAATCTTTGATGCGGTTGGCGTACGCATGGACCACCCACCCTTCTCACCGGACAAAGTACTCCGAGCGCTGCAAGGTAGGGCCCCACTCGGTGTCTTGCCTCTGCCGCCGGACGCCCCGACCCGAAGGGAGTCCTGATGTTGCCATTGCCAGAATTCAAGCTTGAGCGCCCCGACCAGATCGGCCAACTCACCGAGCTCATCGGACAACCCGATTCTCGCATCGTAGCCGGAGGCACCGACCTCATTCCAAACCTCAAGCATCGACTGGAGAGCCCACGCCTGCTGGTCTCACTGGGGCGAATCAAGGAACTGCAAGGCATCAACAGTACCGACGATGGCCTGACCATTGGTGCAAGCACAATCCTCTCCGACATCGCACAGAGCGGCACCGTCGCACGAGGCTACCCGGCTTTGGCGGATGCCTGCCGAACCGTGGGCACGAGCACCATCCAAGAGATGGCCACCATCGGCGGCAACCTGATGCTGGATACACGGTGCCTTTATCTCAACCAACCCGATGGCTGGCGAACAGCGATTGGCGGGTGTCTCAAGTGTGCTGGAAACACCTGTCATGTCGCCCAGAGTGGAAGCGGTTGCTATGCCGCCCATTCCGCAGACACCGTTCCGGTCCTGTGGCTAATGGGGGCCCGCCTGCGTCTGGTCTCCGCACAAGGTGAGCGGCTCATCCGCTTGCCAGATCTGTACGCCAATGACGGCATCCAGCGAACCACACTGGCCCGCGGGGAGATGATCCACTCCATTATCCTGCCCAAGCCACGGGGCTTTGTGAGTCACCGCAAGCTGCGCCTCCGAGGGTCCATCGACTACCCACTCCTTCTCACCGCAGTACGCCGGGAAGGAGGCGGCGCCACAGCGGTTCTCTCTGCGCTTTCCCCACGCCCCATCGAGGTGCACGCAGAGAAGGCGAGCGACCTACCACAGCTCGCATGGGCGGCAGCCAAGCCCTTGAATACCCACAGTGTCTCGACCACTTGGCGCAAGCACATGGTTCGGGTCGAAGTCCAGCGAGCCCTGGAGGCGACCATACACTTTGGACCCCGATGACCACCGCACCCGTCCGACCCGCTGACCTGGCCCGCTGGGCATTCTGGGTCCCTTTTCGCGGCGTGCTGGACCCAAATCATCCGGAGACTCTGCACGCCTTAAACCATGGCTGGAAGCTCCAATGGAAGGCTGCGGGTTCCGACAGATCGCTCATGGCAGATGAGTACCGTCGCTGGCTCGGAGATACCCTGACAGAGCAGGGCTATCGGACCTTGGTCCGAGACACGTACAGGAAGGGCTGGCGGGTCCACCTCGAAGAATTGCTGCTCAGTAAACTCTCGGCCGACACCATCGACGACTGGGTGCGCTTGGAGGGAGTAGAGCACCTCCACGAAGCCCTCAGTCGAGGAAAGGGTGTCATCTGGGTTTATCCCCACGCGGGTCCTGTGATGCTGATGCTCGCCGCGCTCGCCCACAGGGGCTTTCCTTACATCCAGTACGCAGCAAGAGGAATGGCTCCAGAGAATGTAGCGGAGGCCCACCCAGAACTCCTGGCATCGAATCGCTGGAGGGATGCCGTGCGCCAAGCCCGCGAGTCCCACGAGAACTCCTTGCCAATCGAATTCTTGACCCTCGATGCCCCTGTCCGTACCCTCCATCGCCGCCTGGCCGATAACCACATCGTCGGCCTGGCCTTGGATGGACGCATCGGATCTGGCTGGTTTCCAGCCCCCTTCCTGAATCGAACGGCTTTGCTCAGCCGGGGGCCCTGGAAGCTCGCCACCACAACCGAGGCTACCGTTCTTCCTGTCTTCTGCCACACGCCGGATGGTGCACCCTCCACCGTGCAGATCGGAGCACCGATTGAGCCCAATGGTGACTGGAGAGCACTCGCGAGCACAGTCATCAGGAAGCACGAAGCCTGGCTGTCTCGACACCCAGAGGAGTACGGGCTGTGGCTTCTCCATACGCGGCAGCGATGCGCCATCGATGACCACCCGTTGTTTGTGGACACCGCACTCGATGACCGACATCGCCGATGGCTCGACTAAACTTCCGTGAGGCCAGGAACTCCGGGGCCAGCTACCGGCGCCAATAGCGCAGCCGAGATAGACTTCACCCCTATGAATGTCGATGCACTTCTCCAGCAATTCCGCACCGACCTCGAAGCCGCCGCAGACCCGGCCGCTGTCGAGGAAGTCCGCCGTACCCATACCGGTAAAAAGAGTCCCATCAAGACCTCTTTTAAAGAACTCAGGAACGTCGCACCCGAGGATCGAACCTCCGTCGCGGCCGCACTCAATAGCGCAAGCGAGACCATCACCGCCGAGCTGGAGATGGCGACCAAGTCCATCGCAGCCCGAGCCCTCGCTGCCCAACTCAACGCGGAGTGGGAAGACCTCAGTATGCCGGGCCAGGCCACCCGCAGGGGCGCACGCCACCCGCTGACGGTGGTAGAGAACCGCTGTATGACCGTACTGCGGCGCCTCGGCTTCGACCTGGTCGACGGCCCAGAAATCGACACGGCGTACTACAATTTCGATGCACTCAACATTCCTGAGCACCACCCCGCACGGGACATGCAGGACACCTTCTGGGTCACCGGCGGCCTGCTGCTGCGGTCCCATACCACTACGGTTCAGGCTCGGGTTTTGGCGAGCAAGCCCTCCTTGCCCATCCGCATCGCAAGTGCGGGGCGGGTGTACCGAAATGAGGCCGTCGATGCGACCCACCTGGCGATGTTTCATCAACTCGAAGGCCTGTGGGTTGACCGAGGACTGACCTTCGCCAACCTCAAGGGCTTACTCAGCTTCATTGCCAAGTCCTTGTACGGCGAAGGCCGCATCCGGTTCAAGCCCAAGTTCTACCCCTACACCGAGCCAAGCGTGGGGGTCGATTTGGCCTGTGCACTCTGTGATGGCGAGGGCTGCGAGGCCTGCCATGGCGCAGGTTGGGTCACGATTCTCGGAGCGGGCATGGTTCATCCCAAGGTCTTCAAAGAGTTTGGCTACGACCCCGATGAAGTGAGCGGCATTGCGTTCGGTCTCGGCACCACGCGGATGGCCGCTCAGTGGGCGGGCGTCAGCAAAGTCAAGAGTCTCTACGACCAAGAACTCGCTGTGCTCCACGACCTCCACCGCCCGCCAGCCGGGGGGTCAAAGTGAAGATCAGCACCTCGGTTCTGCGCCGCTTTGTGGAAGTCCCTGACGACGGCCGCACCCTGCGAAACCTGTTCGATGACATCGGCGTGGAAGTGAAACGCCACGACATCGAGCGGGGCTTGTTCACCCTCGAACTCTTGGCCAACCGGGGCGACCACCATTGCTATATCGGGCTCGCTCGAGAGATCTCCGGTCGAACAGGGACCGCCACCTGTGGCCCAGAGTATGCCACCCTGACATCCGGTGACTCGCCCCACCCATTGGTGATCGAGACAGACCTGTGCAGCCAGTACTCCATCACACTATTGGAGCGAAACGGACCAGGCACCGACCTCTCAGCAGATGAGCTGGCCCCCCTGGATGCCGCAGAGATTCATTCGGTGTCACCGGCCGTGGATGCCACCAACCTTGCGAACCTAGAGTTCGGTCAGCCAACCCATTGTTTTGATGCGGATACCATCGTTGGACCGATCACCATTCGCAGGTCCCGAGATGGGGAGCGTGCCTGGCCCTTGTTCGCCGAAGAACGGGTAGAGGTCCCAGCGGGGAGCATCGTGATTGCCGACGACGAGAAGATCCTCGCCATCGCCGGTGTCATCGGATGTGAAGAATCCAAAGCCACCAAAGACACCACACGAATCTTGCTCGAGAGTGCTGCCTTCGACCCCATCGCCGTCCGAAAGGCGAGCCGCGCACTCCACATTCACACAGACTCATCCGCTCGTTTTGAGCGTGGCTCCGATGTGAGCCAAGTCCTCGTCGGCGCAGGGCGGGTCGTGCACCTGCTTCAGGGACACGGATGGTCGTCGTCGATGATCAGCGGCGTCGTGGGCAGCTGGACGGACGAGCAGCGCACGATTGCCCTGCATACCGAAGCCGCAGCCACCTTCCTCGACCATCCCTTGGACACTGCCGAGATCTGCGATCGGCTCGGGCGATATGGATTCAAGGTCGCAGAATCCGGCGGCGTGCTGTCGGTGACCGTTCCTCCCCATCGCGTGTGGGATGTGGAGTTCACTGCAGACCTATACGAGGAGATTGCCAAGTCCATCGGCTACAACGACACGGCCACCAACCTTCCGCCTGTCGACATGGGGGCGCTTCCTTCAGCGGGCGACAACGCAAAAGCCGAAGTGGAAGATGTATTGATTGGAGCGGGTTTTTATGAGGTGTTCACCAACGGTTTTCACGGCACGGCGCTGCGAGAGAAGCTTGGAGTCTCCGAGGATCACGCACTGTGGAATCATGTCCAGACCACCAACGCCTTGGACCGGGGATACGGCTTGGTGAAGAACAACGCCCTGGCACAGGCTGTCGAGGCCTTGGCCTGCAATGTTCGCGCACAAACCAGCCCCATTCAAATGTACGAATGGACCCGAACCTTTCATCCGGATGCCACAGCCGCCAACAAGGTGTGCACTGAGCGACACCTCTTGTGGGCAATCGCCGATGGAAACATCGAACCCAACCGCTGGGCCGACAAGCCCCGTCATGCTTCTGCGTGGCTGTTCAAGGGAATCGTTGAGGAAATCGGAACCACTTTAGGTATTCCCCTCTTGGTTGGGCCGGCTGACGCACACCACCCGCTATCAGACTGCCTCCACCCAGGCCGTCAGGCCGCCGTAACGCTCGGCGGAAAGACAGTGGGCGTGCTCGGCGAGGTGCATCCAGGCATCGCCAAGGCCTTCAAGCTCAAGCGATCCCGTCCGGTCTACCTGGAACTCGACCGGAATGCCCTGGAAGCTGCACCGACTGTCAAACGATACGCAGAGCGATCGATGCACCAACCCATCATGCGCTCCCTGGCCTTCTCGCTGCCGCCAAGGGTGGCCGCTGGTGATGTCGTGAACTTGATGATGAATAAAGGACCCGAATGGCTCGAGCAGGTGGACATCGTGGACCTCTTTGCCCACGATGACAGTGGCACCCCGATGCGCGCTGTGACCTTCTCCCTTCGCTATGGGAACGAGAATGGCGACCGGTCGGCGGACTCGGTCAACCAAGCTTCCGAGGCACTCATTGCAGCGATTGAGTCCGCCCTTGGACCCAAGGGTGTCAAGCTGCGGGCGTGATCAGCGAGGGATCGCTAACAAGTCAAAGTGACCCACGCGCAAAGACAGCGCTCCAATCTGTTGGCGCCGGGTCTCCCGCCATTGGGCGATGAGTTCAGGTGCGATCCCAATGCCCATCGCGGCATCTTCGGCGGCATGGGCAGTGCCCTCCACCATTGCACCCACCATCGCACTGTCTTCTGCAGGAATGTGCCATACGGCCTCAGATCGCTCCACATCGAAGCCACGCTCAGACAACATAGTTGCCAACCGGGCTGCGGACTGCACACCCACGGATTGACCAAAGCCCCGGTCCCAGGTCTGGTGATGCTGAAATGCAGCGGACACCTGTTCGTCCGACGGCAGAGACGGGGCCCACTCCACATGACCATTCACCGACAGGGCCGCCAGCAAGGGCACCCGCTTGACCGCGAGCCAGTCTGCGAAGCGCTCCAGCCAGTCCTCAGAGACCAGGTCCAAGAGGGCTTGGGTCGACACCCCGTCAGCGTCGAATGACACGTCCTCGAGCGCGTGGAGGTCATGTCTTAGGGTCTTGCACCTTAGGCCCGGTGCCGAGCGACCCATCTCGATTGTGGTTGCAGCCAGCAGCCGGGGGTCATGATCTACCAGGACCCACTCCGTTGTTTCTGGCATAAACTGACTCAAAAATCGTGCGCCTGAGCCCAAGCCTGAAGCAAGCTCCATCACCCGCGAGGGCCCTGGACCCAGCGACTGTGCGAAACGGGAGGCGAGCGCCGTACAGCGGGCGCTGTGGTCATACGGTTCGCGCATGCGCAACCACTCCACAGAGAAGCCGTTGTCATCCAGCCCAAGAACACCAATCAAGGCCTCGGCCTGCTCAGCCCAGCCGGGAAACTCCATGCCAGCCGCTGACGCCTGTGCCCGTGTCAATCGATCCGGGCTGGAGAGCCACTCACCCAATGCGGGCCCCCATGCGCCATGCTCAGCCACACAGATTCCCTCCGCGCTCAATCCATCCAAAGCCCCAGCAGGCGTGCTCAGCACCGGCAATCCACGAGACAAGGCCTCCGTGAGCACCATTCCATAGGCTTCAAAGTGGGCGGCATGAATCAGAGCATCCGACTGTCGGTACGCCTCCTCCATCCCCTCATCATCCAGCTCTCCAACGAATTGAACCCTATCGGCCAAGCCCAGATTCTCCGCAAGCTCCACGATGGATCGGGCCGCAACCGGATCCCGTTCGAGTGAGCCCACCACACTCAGCTGCCACGAATGGTGGGTCAGCTTGGCGAGGGCTTCGAGCATATGGTCGTAGCCTTTTCGATAGATCAGGTGTCCCACGGCAAGCAACCGGTTGCAGCCCGGCCGGCGAGAAGATGGCGCGGGGGCAGTCCCCGGGATGACGACTGGCGGCACCTCGCCACCCAGGCGCTCACTGACAAGGATCGCCGTGCGTTCGGAGGTTGTAAAGCAGCCATGGGCCTCCTGGAGTGCCTGGGTCTCCAGCGCAGCCACGGCACTACCGGATTCCTGCTGTTCGAGGTCCATCAAGCTGTGGACGACGACCCAGACCACACACCGGGATGTCAGTCGGGACCTATCGGCTGGATGAAGTCCGGGCCAGAGCAGTCCATCGGCGACGACGACCGCTCCATCTGGGATTGCCGCAAGCACCTCGGTGTGTCGACCATTCGGCTTTGGCCATGGTCCGGCCATGGGGAGCACCTCTACCGAGATGCCCTTGGCGATCAATGCTTCACCAATGCGGGCATTGTACAGGTAGCCACCCGTTCTCTGCTTAGGGTCGCCAGGGCTCAACCAGTGGACATGGTTCACTTAGAGATCTCCGTCTTCACGCTTGGCTCCCCTCGTTTTCGATAGCGGGGCGGTTCCACACCTTCAGCCCGCGAAAGTGCCCGCACCATCAGACTAAAGAAACCCTCGTGGTACATCCGCTTGCTCCACTTCGGCGGCTTCATTCCGCTACGGAATTTCCGATTTCGAAACTCGCGCAGGAGCTTGTGGTCACGCACCAGAACATGAACGGGCACCGTGAAGTCAGGATTGTTCTTGTACATGGGCGGCTGATGGTCCCCCATGATGATGACCATGTCGGGTGGATCGGTCAGAGACTCCACATGCTGTGCCACCACCTCCAGCGAATAGGAGACCGACTTGAAGAAGTCTTCCACATTGTTTGAGGTCGGCTTCAGGCGCCGCAGACGAACCTCGTCCTTGCGTTTGTACCGATTCATCTGAAACCGAATGTTCTTCTCATCGAGAGGACGTTCATGGGTTCGAGGAGTCCGCCCTTCATACTCATTAAAGGCGCGCCAATCATCCAAGATGGGCGGAACTTCATCCCACGGAATGTGGGACGTTCCGAGATGCGCAAAGACGAACACCGGCTCCGGCCCCAAGGCGGGCAAGACCTCGTCCCGAATGTGGCCCAGTGCGTACTGGTCGGGAATCTCGACCCACCCATAAGGACGACCTTGGTAGGCCAGGTCCAGGTTGAAGACCGTGTGGTCAAAGCCAAAGTGGTTGACCAATTCCACACCAGCCCTTGCCTTGTCTTTTGGGCGCATCAAGACCGTCTGGTAGCCCTGGTCATTAAAGAATCCAGGCAAGGTGGCCAGGTCCTTGAGCTTGGGCGTGATGTGCCGGTACACAGACTCATACTTGACGGTCCGGCCGCTGAGCAGCGTCGTATCCGCCAGCCAGGAGCGTCCACCCATTACAGGAGCCTCCGACAGCCCCGTCATCATTGACCAACCGGCCGCACTGAAGCGCGTGCGGAGTCCCTTGAGCAACGAGTAATAATCGGCCCGAATGGTCTCGCGCCGCATGCCGCGCCCATAGCTCTCCACAATGTAGATGTGAACGCTGGGTTTGCGCTCCAGCTCCACGTTCCGGATGTCAGCATAAGCATTGGGGGCCAGCGTCTGTGAGATCGTGGTGCTCACAGCATAGGAGCGGTCAAGATTATCCACCAGATCCATCAAGCTGTTTCGGCCCTTGGCCTCTCCGAGTTGCTCACAAGTGACGCCAAACGCAACCAGGCCACAGAGGGCCACAATCACACCAGTCGTAGACGCACCCGTCGCTGACGCCTGCACTCTGCGGAACATCCATGCAGAGAGCATGACCAAGGCAACCAAGCTGACGCCGACCCCCACGAATGCCACCAAAGCCCTCGTGCCCATCAAGTCTCGCAGCAGAATGTACAGATGACCCACCAAGAAGTAGGCGTCGTACAAGAGTGGTTGTTGGCTCATCGCAGTGGTGCCGACTCCGCGGATCCACTCAAACCCCAACGCAAGCCCCCACCCCGCTACGGCCAGAAACCACACGGGACGTGCGAGACGGGTGCGAGCGACCACGATCAACAGGCCCACCAATGCCAACAAGTCTCGGCTGTACGAGAGTGGCAGCTCGGGATCAAAGTACCTGGGTACCGACACCAATGATTCCAAGATCACCGTGACCAACAACGCCCAAAGAACCACAGTCAGATGTTTCATATTGTTTTCACCTTGCTCGATGGACGCAGCAACAGCCAGCCACCAGGGATGGCTCCAAACAGGTTTGCGAACCCAAAGGCGGCCGAGAGCGCCACAGCATCCGATGCGTCCCACCCAAGCTGGGCGAGGACCACAGCCGACGACACCTCTCGGAGGCCCCAGCCCCCCACCGACAGGGGAACCACCATCACCAGCATCATCAAGGGAACGGCTGTCACAGCCGCCGGGCCCAAGGGCCGCCCAATCGCTTCAGCGCAGAACCAAAAACTCGTTACGAAACACATCACCAAGGCCAGAGACACCCCGGCGTGGAACATCCACTGTGTTCCACGAGCCAGCGCGAGTCGAAGATCAGAAATCAGCGTACGCAAGCCTGGCATGGGCCGAAACCACAAGACGACAAACACCAAGGTCATGGCCACCACCAGGCCCACACCCCCCTCGGGAGGTGGATTTGGGTGGACCTTCGCCCACAAGAGCAGCCCAAAGAGTGTGACAGCCAAATGAGCCCAGTGACCAATCACCCTGTCAACCAGCGCAGCACGGAGGGGTGCCCCCAGGGCTCCGTGGCCTTGTTTATGACGCCACACCCGCGTGGCATCTCCCGCCATTCCACCAGGCAACAGCTGGTTCAGCAGTGTGCTGAGGCCATACTCCTCCACCGCTTGGCGGCGAGACATGGGCAAGAACAGATCCGCTGACACGCGGTGCCAACGCAAGGCACCCAGGCCGATCTGAACGGGCACCAAAGCAACGGCCGCGGCCCACCATCGCCAGTCACCCCCCTCAAAGAGGTCTGCGATCCGCCCCACATCGACCGATCGACTCAAGATCCAGAGCAGGCCTATGGTCACAAAAACCGAGGCCACTGCGCGGATGATTTTAGGCGAGGTCAGCTTCATAGCTGGCCCATGCAACATCGGATTCTCGCAGACATATGCCCAGCCCACTCAAGGAGTGAGACCCCAGCTTACCGCCGGCGATTTCAGCCGCAATTTCAGACCAAATCCATGATGCCAAGAATTCTGTGGTGGTGTTCTCGCCTTCGAATATCTCAAGCTCGTCGAGTTGCTTGTAGTTGATCTTAGCCAGCACACGGTGGAGGGCCTCATGAGCCAATCCAATGTCCACCACAAGGTTGTACTCATCAAGCTGCTTGGCCCGAAACTCAGTCTCGACGACAAAAGTGGCACCATGCACGCCCTGGGCGGGGCCGAAGACCTCTCCCTTAAAGCTGTGGGCAATCATCACACGATCTCGAACGGTCAAACGGTACATACTATTTCTCCTGGTAGTGGACCCGGTGACATAGCACCCCAGCCCCTGCTTCCGCCAACCTAGACATGGTCTCAGGCAGAGAATCGAATGATCCTTCCGAATTGATCAGAATGGCCAACTCCGGATGCTCGCTCAAAAGGCTCAACACCAACGCCATTCGCCTGTGGTAGGACCACTCTCCCCGCATTCGAGGAGGAAGAGCTCCGACTTGACTGCATTGGATGGTGAGACGCCTGGAGTGGAAGTGTTCTCCCAGCGGCAACGAGACTTCACGATCCCCAAACCAACTCATCTCGATGATCCGACCATCCGGACCCGCCAGCTCCAGGGCTGAACGAAGACCAGCCTGAGAGCCGCTGGCATGAACGATCAAGCTCCGTCCAGACATCGCCTGTTCAGGAGTCGAGAAGGCCAAGCCCAGGTGGGCCGCCACCGGGGCACGTCCAGCGTCGATGTCCACCAACTCTACGGGTCGACCGGTCTCGGCCTGAATGCGCCAAGCGACCAAGATACCGACCACGCCTGCACCGATAATGGTGACTGTGTCATTGGGCGTTGGGTCGGCATCCCAGCAACCGTTG
>CAWVVG010000056.1:0-13314 GCA_963932775.1 uncultured bacterium | reverse complement strand
TGACCGCATTCCGCTGCTCTCGAAGCGCATCGATCTCTTCAAAAATATCGGTGTATTCACTCATACTCAGCACCTATCCCGGCAACTGCTAGAGAGACACGTAGTCACATACGGAGCTTAATCTTGTTTCGATGCTTGCCATTGCATTGTCAAGTGTACTACCCTGTACCCATGCGTGTCCTCCTACTGGCAACCCTATTGACGGGCTGTGCCAGCCATCGTGGCCTCAGAATCCCGGGCCCCACCGCCAAGGTCGGGACCGAACGTGGTGCGTATGTACCTCCTGAGGTGGAAGAAACCGAGCACCTCGAGCCCGCCAGTCGGGGCACCCGGATGGGCAGACGAGTGGCCCGATCCGCAGAGACTTTCTTGGGCAAAAAGCGCATGGTCGTAGGAGGGGAAAAGTACCGCTATGACTGCTCCGGCATGATCTGTGCGGCCCATGAGAAAGCCCGAATCCCGCTGCGAGGCAACACCCGATCGATGTACGAGTACGCCAAAGACATGGGCGTGTTCCACAAACGAAAGCGACCCGATGTGGGAGATGTTGCTTTCTTTGACAACACTTGGGATCGGAACAAGAATGGACGCCGAGACGATGATCTGACACACATCGCCATCGTTGAAAAGGTTGAGCGAGACGGCACCATCACATTGATTCACCTGGGCAATTCGGGGATCAACCGCCTGGTGATGAACATGAAACACTCATCCGACAAAAGGAGTGCCGACGGAAAGCCGTGGAACTCAGTTCTCCGCACCCAAGGAAAAGGCAAGAGGCTGACCGGTGAACTCTGCCGAGGCTTTGGGAGCCTATGGTCCATCTCGGACAACCAGTTCGCAAGTCGGTGATCACTGCTTGAGCAGGTGATCTCCCAGCCAAAGGGCCTCGATTCCAGATGCCTTCCATGCACGAATGGCATCGGTAGGCGTCCTGACCATGGGCTCCTCGTGCATATTGAATGACGTATTGATCAACACCGGCACGCCCGTCTTCTCACCAAATGCTGTGAGCACTGCATGCAAGCCCGGGTTCGTCTCAGCGCTGACCACCTGAGGCCTCGCGGTACCATCCACATGGACGGCTGCTGGGGCGACTTCTTGAAATTCGGGTGTCACATCAAAGCATACGGTCATGAACCGTGCAGACTCAGGAGCCTTGCCCACTCCCATGAACCAACGTTCCACATCTTCCGCCCGCACCACGGGAGCAAAGGGCATGAACTCAGATCGCTTCAACCGATCATTCAGCCATTGATTGATCTCAGGGTCAAAGGGGGCCGCCAGAATGGAGCGATTGCCCAAGGCGCGTGGACCCCACTCCATTGCACCGGCACACCGGGCCACCACCTTTCCCTCGGCCAACGTACTCGCCACCCGTTCGACCACGCTCGGGGTCGTCTGCTTGGAGAAACCCGCGACCGACAGCGCGCGACGGATATCAATGGGCTCAGCAACCGTGCCCAAGTAGGCGTGCTCAAAACGAACTGGACTGGCCCCGGCACTGCCCAAGGCAGCGCCCACAGATAGTCCGCCATCGCCCATATGTGGTTTGACCCACAGAGATTGAACACAATCCAGTGAAGCGATTCGTTGGTTGAGTTTAACGTTGGCAAAGACGCCACCCGCGACGGCAACATGACCACAGCCAGCCTTCTTGACCCAGTAGGCCACAAAAGGCACCACGGCCTGCTCGAGCACCAACTGGGCCGCTGACGCGACCTCCTCTCGGCTGTACCGGTCCAATGCGCGCCAGAAGCTGTCATCCGCCCGTGCTGGCGTTCGAGATGAAAGGCTACTGAATCCCGGTGCATCAAAACACACCCGCTGGGCCATATGAGCCACCAGATCAGCCGGCGGCTCCGCATAAGCGGCCAAGCCCGTCACCTTGCCTTCATGACGGAGGGCAGTGAAGCCCAACCGTTCAGTGACTCGACTGTAAAAGGTATTGATGCTCGCCAGGCCAGATTGACGCCACAATCGGTCCAACTGCCCATCTGCACCCATGGAAGCTGTGGTGGTGGTCCCATCCCCCATGGCATCGACCGTGAGCACCAAGGACCGGCTGTGGCCCTGGGTTCGGTACGCACCCTCGGCATGGGCTTGGTGGTGGTCCATCATCTCGACCGATGCTTTTACGAATGGTCGGGCCGCCAATTTTCGAGTCAGTATCCGCTTGCATGCGTCCACCTCTACGGTGTGCAGGCCGCTTCCCTTCAGAGCAGATTGGTACACAATATACCGATGAAGCCAGGGGGAAAACTGCCCCACACTGCGGGCTCGCATGTGTTGGTCTGGCATCGCGCGCAGGGCTGCAGAAGGCGTAAAGGCCGTGCCCACCACGATGCGGTCCACGTCCCGCTCACGCACTTCGGCAAGGCGCAAAGCCTCGTCGATGGCACCCCAAGGGAAAGCCCCTGAGTGCTTGACTCTGTCTACCCGCTCCTGATTTACAGCCGACACCAGTCGGCCGTCTATGACTACGGCCGCTCCAGCATCGTGGTTGTCTGCAATGCCCAGGATGATCATGGCCGCAGTGTAACCTTATGCTGCGCTTCGACCCCCTACCAGAGCCCGGCGAATGCGATCAGCATCGGGACCTTCCACGACCTTATCAATCACTGCACCACCCTCTACACGGCCAACTGCCTTCACGCCCGCACCCCACTTCGCACTCACTCCGCCGCCCAAGCCTTGGTGCATATGACCCACAATTCGTGCTTCAGAGAACTCAACCGAAGCGGCGAGTTGTTGAACCAAGTCCGCATGTTGACTCAATTCAGATGGCATCTCCCGCCTGAGACCACCGGCCAAATCCATCGCGTACTGCATGCAATGATCTGGGTTTGCAATCGACTCCATCACCTGGGTACCAAACAACCCGATCATTGCGTTGGCCTTGAGGGTCATGGTGCCCTCCAAAGCCAGTTGAGTCTCAGCGTCGAGCAATTCTCCGGTGAGTCCGAGAATCTGCTGAACCAGCTGCGGGCAATGTTGTTCTGCCACCTGTGGGTCGAGCTCGATCCGGGCGGTCTTTGTGATGTCTCCAAGCAAAACCGCCCCGGCCATTCCACCCTCGAGCATTCCATCTGCCGAGTCAGCCAACGAGTTGAAGGAAAAGAATGCCTCCGTCTCGACAGACTGGCCACCAGATTCGGCGTTTCCAATCAATGCAATTCCGCTTTTCTCAGCATCAAAATCAATGTCGACTGTTCCCGGTTCGCGATGCATGACCAGTGACATCCTTCCCGCAACCCCACCGCCCGTCCCTTCAGCCAAGGCTGAGACAACCTCCGGTGATACCAACTCAGCCAGATACGGCGTCTTGGAAAACAGGTCCGACAACACCGACAAGCTGCCCTCTCTCTCAACCGTAGTGGTCCCATCGCTCTGTTGACGAAATGTGAGGCTCGCCTCAGCAGCCAAATCGATCAACGGTAAGATCTGCTGCGCATAATCAGCCAGCTCGCCAAGCCCTGTGCAGTCTGAGATCATGCCGGTCTGGTAGTCGTCACTGATCGAGCTCACGTTTAGACCCGCTGACCCGCTGACTGAAAGCTCATGGGTCATGTCCCATGCGGCGTCCTTTGGAATTTGAGCATCCACAGCATCCAACATCAACGATGAAACTGGGTTGAATGTGGTCGCCCCCAGCGTGTCCACCAGAGACTGGCCGCACAGACCGCCGTACGCCTTCAGTACCGAAACCAGATCAAAGTCCATCGTATTTTCAGCGATATAGCGACTCTCAACCCCCACCTGTGCCTTGGCCATTGCACTGGCAACTTCCTCTCCAAAAGCATTCGTCAAGGCGACCCCAGCGCCGCAGCCCTTGATTCCAACGCCAGCCTTTCCGTCCACCGATACCTCAAGACTGTTTGTTTCCGTACGGAGGGCCGAGATCGTTCCTGTCATGTCTCCACCGACAATTACGGCACCCGCCACTTGGCCTTCCACATCAAAGCCAAGTCCCACTGGCCAAAAATCCTTCAAGAGATGGTTGGCGGCTGAACCCAGAGAATCTGCAACATCCAGCAGCGAGTATTGGCTGGCCCACTCCTGCACGGCGACGTTGTCTTTGAACTTTCGCGCGAGCGGTACCGCAGCGATCAGCGGCATGCAGTCCAGGACCATTCCAGCAAAAGAACCACCAAGGCCCATCTCTGAGACATCGGCTCCACCACCGATGAGACCCGCTTCTTCACGGCTCTGGGCATTGCTGTCGAGTGATGGACCAGCCTGCGTATGGTCGGTGGCCTGGGTCTGTTCGTTTTGCTGTTCGTTTGAGTGACGTTGGGTCTTGAACATGGGGTACTCCTTGGGATGCCCCCTTACTGAGCAATCAGCGTGCCAACGTAAAATCAACCACTTACGAGATTATTGTTCGACAGGTGTCAGCCATTCGACACCCCCCTTGTCGGTACACCGGCAGGCTTGCTACACAGCCCCGTCTCTGCTGCTCAACCGACACCCCCTGAGGGCCCAGAATCAGTGACCCAAGTCCTCGCCATCGCCCCGAACTTCCCGTCGCCCAACGAGAGCCAAGATGGACAAGCCAACTACCTGACGCGTGTGGTTCCCACGCTGGCCAAGGAGGGCCAGGTACACGTACATGTCATCGCCCTTCGGGTTGGTTCCCAAGCACACACGGAGACAGGCGATGGGTGGTCAGTCCAGCGAATAGACCCGTTCACCCCGCTGCCCGATATTTTTGAATTGTACCTGCCCGAGCACCTATGTGAGGCATTGACCGTGCTGCACGATGCGGCAGTTCAAGCCGCCATTGCGCTCGGGCCAGACATTCCGGTTTGGGCACACGGGTACGAGACTGGAGCCATTGTCGAGACCCTGGCTCAACAAGGGCACCACGTAGTTGCTGTACCCCACTACCTCGTCGGAGTGGAGACACTCCATGACTTAGCACTGGGCGACGATGCCACACGAAAGGAAGCCTTTGACAGCCCCTGGGCCACAGCCATTGGCCAGGTCACCCCGAGGATTCTTCGGCCCATGGGGGTCCGATGGGCCAGCCGAGCGGGCAGCATTGCCCGCCATATACCGCTCCCGAGGGCCATTCAAACCCAATTCGCGAAGCTGGACTTAGAGCGAAGAATGGTCGCCAACGCCGGAGCCATTGTAGCCGTAGGGCCCAGTTTTGAGGCGGAGATGAACCAACTCTACCCCTGCACAGTCCCGCGGAGTTGCCACGTGATCGCGGGAGGGCCCTCCAAGATTCCCGAGTCCGCGTGGCCCTGGAAACCCAATGGTGAAGCACTCAAGGTCGTCATGGTGGGGCGACCCACAGGACAGAAGGGGTGGGACTACGCCGCAGAAGCACTCCACGACCTCGATCAGTCCGCACTCGGGCGCATCGAGCTCGCACTCATTGGTGGGCTGGGCCAGGGTTCGGGGCCCTATTCCGCATACAGCGAACGAGTATCGAAACGGTTCGACGATCTTCCACACGCCAAGGTCGCCAACCTCGGCGCTTTGGCACACGAAGATGTCATGGCACACTTGGCCGGAGCAGATCTCCTGCTGTTTCCCAGCGTCTTCGAGCCATTGGGCTTGGTCCTCATTGAGGCCATGGCAGCGGGTTGCTGTGTATTGGCATCGGACGCATCGGGCCCAAGGGATGTACTGCAGCCGCCCTGGAGTCAGTGTGTGGCCTTTAAGGATCCACAAGCGCGGGTGAACGCCATCACAGAGGGGTTGCGTTCATTCCTCGCTGCGAGCCGAACCGACCTGGACCGATGGGCTGATTTGGCCCGCATCGCCAGCGCCGTCCACACTTGGGAGCGATGCGCCGCCGTCCACCTCCAGGCGCTGACCTCTCGTTGATGCCAGGTTGTTGACGAGCCAGAGCAGCGTCACCAACTGGCCCACTCCAGCCACCAGCGTCACCGAAGCCACGTCCAATATTCCCACAGCCATAAATCCGACGCCTACCTGGGTCATCAAGCCCATACCGATGGCACGAAGGGTCTGGCCCATATTCCATTGCCCAGCGATCGGAAGCAGCAGAATCACCGGGTACAGCACCGGAGCAATCAGCATCGCCGCCCAGGTCGGGTGCTCAATGGATGCCACCGATATTCCATGCCCTTGAGCCAGAAACGGAAGACACAACCAAGCCAGAGCCGCCACCAACACCCCGACTCCGGAGGCACGGAACGCCCACCGCAGCGGGCGTGGTCGACCGCCATTGGCCCACTCTTTGTGTAGGGCACGCAGCATCAAGGTTGCAGCCACCCACGGAACCAAGCCCAAGCCACGGACCGCCATGGTTCCCACTTGAAGCGAGCCCACCGCATCGGGGGGATGCGCAAAGCGTGCGAGTAGAATGTCGGCGTTGCCAATGAGCCAGGCTCCAAGACCAAAGAGCAAGTAGGGCACGCCTTCCCGCACCACCCTCGGGACATCCCCTAGCGCGGGCATGGCAGGCATGATGCCGTCCTTCCGATTGCCCCACAGAGCTCCCAACAGCATGGCCAAGCCACCCATACTCCAAGTCCAACCTAGGGGTATTCCAGCCAGCGCACCCGCCACCAAGACTACACTCGAACCCACCGTGGCCGTGATCTCCGGACGGACCTGGTTGGCTCCTCGAAGCCAAGACAGACCCACCGAGCTGCCACACTGAGCACCCGCACCGACCACCAACCCCTGGGCAAATCGAACCAGCTCTGGATCGGTCGTTCCACCCAACAGTCCAGCACCCAGCCAGAAGACCCAATGAACCAGTGCGACCGAACACAAAAAGAAGCCGTGAAAGCGATGGTGTTCCTCGGTGACATCGGCTGCCGCCCCCCGAAAAACGGCCCTATCGGGCAGGCCCATCCCGGCGATGGTGCCCCCTATCCAGCTCATCGCCAAGACCGAGGCCATTACGCCCACACCCTCCGCACCAAGGCGGTGACCCACTATGAAGGAGAAGCCCAAGACGGCAGCTTTATGGCCCACCTGAACCGCCCACAACCCGGTTGCTTGAGACCAAAAATCAGGGCGCACAGAGACCATCCATTCCAGGCTCACCCCGCCAGATTTGCCCTGGACCCAGGACTGGCGAGACATCACCACTCAAGGGGTAGAACCCGTCTACAGGTTCCGAAGCCCGCTCGAAGACGGCGGCCATGAACGAGTCGAAAGGGTCGTCTTCAACACAGCGGAGATCCCCTCGGAGCCAGTCTGCTTGTGACTCGCTCGGCGGCCACTCACGGGCCCCATCGTCTACAAATACAAACACTCCAAAATCCGAAGGATGAAGACTCCGATACCTGGCCGCCCGCACCCTCGGGTCTCCAAGGTTCACAACCTCAACCCCAGGCAAGGACATGGCGAGAAAATAGCGGGCTGCGAAGTCATGGCGGGTGCCCATGGTCATGACTGCGACCGGTCCGGGGTTTTCATTGGTCTCCATCCACTCAACCAGGGACTCCAGATCGGATTGAACCTTCCGAGTCGCCACATCGTCCATCGGCCGAAGAAAGTCGATGCGCCGCAGTCGCCAATCGTGCACAGCAAGGGGTTCTCTCAACCAGGAAAGGCCCACCGGAAACGCGTGCGCCGGCAACAATGAGAACAGCAGAAATTGGCCGACGGCCACAGAAACCGCAACCCGCCGCCACCGGGACAGCTCGAGCCGGTCCAATCCGAGGGCCGCCCACAGCACCAACGGTGGCAGGAGAGGAACCCCATACCAACTCGCCTTCCGTTGCATCCAACTGAGCGCAATCCAGGGCACCAATAACCAAAGCAATAGGCTCCACCGATGGGTCGGGCGGGTGCGCCATGCAGCGACCAATCCAGCGACCACGACCAGCGAGAGAGCCGGCCGCAGGTAGTCGGTGAAGGTCAGCACACCATATGCCGACACCCAAGTGAACCGACTGCCAAGGACCCCACCCTTTGCCACCACGTCGGTCTGCACAGAAGGGTCCTCAAACGCTCGGGTGACCTGTTCCATGGCGACCACAATCCAGTCCAAGTCTGCAAGCAACATGAATGGAATGACGAGCGCACACAGGCCAACAACCCAGCGAATGGGCGTCTGTGTGCGGTCGGATCCCGCCACAGCCATCAATCCAGGCCCTACGACCACCAGCCCTGCGATAACCGCCTCACCGGAGCCTTCTCCGCTGCGACTGAGCGACCACAAGACGACCGAGGCTGCCACCGCCACCCACCATCGGCGAAGGCCATCGGTGTGCAACAACAGGGCCACCGCACAGGTAGAAACCGCCGCCACAGCTAGGTGAGGCTCAATGTATTGGACGGTACCAAACAAGCCCGGAGCACCCATGGCCAAGGTTGCAGCCAAGAGGCCCGCCCGGGGAGACTGAGCCTTGGTTCCGATGCAGTACAAGCTCACCATCAGCAAGGAGAACAGCGCAGCCTGCACAACAACAGGACCCCATGTCCCCAATGGAAGCCAGTGTCCCAACAACGCCATCAAAGCGAGGGGGTGGGGGGCATCTATCCAGGAATGACTCTGAACATTCCCGAGTACGCGCTCCCAAAACCCGGACCAGCCAAGCTCAGCCGTCGGTACTGCATGGGGTGAGAACCAGGTGGGATTGAACATGCCAAATTGCCCACTATCTGGGGTCGCTCCACCCAACAATTGCTGAAGCTGGGGCACCAATAGAAAGCCATCATGAGCGCTATGGGGCGGCATCGGAGAACCGGCATGACCAACCACATAGACACCTGCAGTCAACATACACAGGCCCAAGAGCCACCAGCGAGCAGTTCGCTCATCCACGTGCAGCAACCTCCACCCGATCCGTCACGACCCGACCGGACAGACCAGTCTGGCGTTTATCCATCACTGAGCACCGCGCGAAACTGCTGAATATCCGTGTCATCGGGCTCATCTTGCTGTGCCAGATCCAAGGCCGTCCGCGCACTCTGAATATCATGTAGATGCTGCAGCGTTAGCCCTCGGCTCACAAACAAAGCACTGCGGTCACCTCCCCGTGACAACGCCAAATCGTACCAAGCCAGGGCCCCCCGATACAGCCCGAACAAGACCGCTTGATGGCCCGCAATCGCAGCCCCTTGCGGAGTTCCATCATCGAAAGAACGAATGGTCGTCTCGATCTCAATTTCCGTCATTCCCCTGTTGTCTTCGAGTTGGGAACGGCGACCTGTGAAGTGGTCCAACCTAAATGGGTTGGTGCCAGCCAACGGTATGGTCCTGGTTACCGCATTCAAGACCTCAACGTCCTGGGACAGGCCTTCGATCAAGCCGTGCTCCATGGTGCAAGCCACCAAAATCTCCGCCAACCGGCGATGCCCAACGGCGTTCGGATGGCAAGGGTCGAAGAACACATCGTCTCCCGCCAAACCGCCAGGCGACATGGCCGACAACCTGCTGGCGGCATCGCACATAGGGGTGTGGGTGGATATCGCCACTTCTTTCAGCGCATCGCGCATGGGCTGACTCGACCGACGGGGGCGAGGGTCGAGATACTCAGCCTGCTCAAAGTGAACCCGCGCTTCATTCCACAGCTGGTCTCTGTACAACATTCGGGCCGCTGCGTGGTGATCAGCCTGGGTCTTAAGGTTGGGTCGAAGCTGTCGCAGTGCCGTCTGCACGCCATCTCCGTCTCGACTTCTGCCGGCCTTATCGAGCGCATCAAGACCGGGCTGCACTCCAGCACTCACTGGCGGTGGGTCGCCATGAAAAGCGAACGACTGGGTGTGATCCGCCACAGTGGACAGCAACAGGGGCACCTTCGCGCCAGCTGCCGCTTCAACCATATTTCGAAGGTGCTCAGCGTAGAGCAGCACCCCGAGCTCTCGCTCATCCGAGTTGATCTCTGCACCGATGGAATCGATGGGCTGGACGGCTTGATTGGCCCTTATCAAGGTCGCGGCCGGCAACACCAATCGCCGTAAATATCGATACAAATGAAGCCCCGACAAGCGGCGACGGGCCAGCTCCGCGCGAGCATCAAATCCAGGCAGTGACTCCTTGAGAGCCCGAAGCTCGTAGTACTCGTTGTTCCCCGAATACACGACAAAGAGATTCGCCTTCTGCTGAGCGGCCGTTGCCGTCACCAACTCGGCAACCTGCCTGGACGCCTCACCCCCAGCCCCCAGATTGATGACTTCCACCGGTACACCCGGCATCAACTGCCGCAGCAAGCGCTGATACCAACCGACGAAACCAGAATACGGCGTCATATGGTAGCCCTCGGTAGCGCTGCCTCCGAAGACGAAGATCCGGATACCGACCGGATCCTTGGCCGCGACAACGCTCGGGCCACCGAAGATCACCGAACCGGGGGTGGGCCCTGGGCTGCTCATGGGTTCACTGTGCCGCTGGAATGCCAATGGAGAGACCAGCCTCGGCGAGGTGTCGGGCACAAAACTGCGAATGCCCAGCTCAGCCATAGCGAGCAAGGCCAAAGCCACAGCCAATCCGACGATCAATCGTTTCATAGGAACATCCACAGCGCTCACTCCAGGATTATCACCCGGCATGAAAAAGCCAGCCCCCTTTTATGGCATGACTGGGTGGATAGGCTTCCCTAGGGCCATCCATACCTGTCGCACCCGCGGCCACAGATGAGGCGCTCCGGGGCAGGGACAGACATGTCGACTCATTTCGGAGCCGACGCTAGGACAAGATCGATGCATTATTATGGTGGGTTTCAGCTTGTTTCTGGACTGCCTCGCACATCCAGAGTGTTATGACGGCACCATGCTTACAAGTCTCTCAATCCTGCTCGCTGCCTTCACCAGCGTTCAAGCTGAAATGGTCCGCGTCGACATCGATGGAATGACTTGTATCGGCTGTGCCGACAAAGTAACCAAGGCCCTCGATGGACTCTCTTTCCTGAGCGAAACCAACACTTCTGTCCCGGCCGGCTCTGCGTGCTCCAGCCTCGATGGAGAACTGGTTGAAAGCGCTATGAGCACTGTGATCACCGAGCTTGGGTACACCTCCAAGACCATCTCTATCGTGGACACATGTGAATCCGAAGCTTCCATTTTTCCAGAGAACTGGGCGGAGGTCGAAGGTCTCGACGTAGCGGTGATCTCCCATGGTGATGAGGTCGATTTGAGCGACCATGCAGTCATGGGCAAGTTCACCATCTATGACTTTGGTGCACCATGGTGTGCTCCCTGTCATGTGGCTGAGAAGATGCTCAAGGACTACCTCCGGGACCACGATGACGTGGCCGTGAGAGCCATCGTCTTGGACAGCCAGAATCCAAAAGAATCCTTCGCTCTGCCTGCGGCACACCAGCACCTGAGGTCCGCGCCAGGACTGCCCTACTTTGTTGTGGTGAATGCAAAAGGAAAAGCCGTCTTCAAGGGCAGCGATGTCGCCAAACTCCTCAAGAAAATCGATAAGAAGAGATGACCGGAATCTGGACCATCCTCATGAGTCTCTTGATGGGCCTACCGGCAGCCTACGGCAGCTGACCGGGCTGATCCAACCCCAACCTCCAGGCTGGAGGTTTCCAGACCGACCCCGGTTTAGCCAAGGGCGCCATCCGCATCGACGCGGTGGTATCGGGGACGCACACCTCGTTTTCCCATGAAGCCCATTGCCCAGAAATCAGTCCGCTCGACTGTGCGGACCCCAGCTTCGAAATCGTCGACCACGAGCACCATCAAGGTGTGACCATGACGAGATCACAGGCGTCGTTATCGTACGGGTTCGGCGGCGGATGGCAGGCCATGGCGCGCCTGCCAGTGGATGTAAAACACCTGACCATCAACTACACAACGCCAGATGATAAACCCTACGACCCACCATACGGCAACATTCACCACCGAAACGAGACCCTCCCGGGCCTCGGTGACGGCCAACTGGAAATCCAAAAATATGCAAATCTTGGCGAGGACCTGACTCTCGGTGGTGGATTCGGTGCGACCATGCCTCTTGGACGTACCGAAGAAAACCCGTACGCGCTCGCCAAGCAGAGTGCGACCCACCAGCATGTTCAGATGGGCAGTGGCACCATTGACCCGGTGGCAAATATTTCGGCTGTATGGATGTTCCACCAATGGGGCTTTCTCGCAAACGCCAACGGACGGATGCCCCTGTACGCAAACGCCAAAGGCTACAAGCCTTCTCCCACCGCAGCCATATCCGTGGGCCCGACCTACCGATTCACCTCCAAAATCATGGTGACAAGCAACCTGGGCTTGCGACGAAGCTGGCAAGCTACCTGGGACGGGGAACCCGACCAGCTCTCTGGAAATACCGGCGTCGATGGAGGTGCGGCCCTCATCTACCGATTCACGCCCTCTCTCGCGTTCATGGGGCAAGGCAGAGTGACCCTCAAACAGTGGAGCGATGAGGCCCAGATCATCCAGCGCTTCGTTGGTACCATTGGTCTCTCCTACACTCCCAGCGGCAAAGCCCGCTGAACCCGCTAAGGTAGAGCCATGAGACTGCTTCTACTTTTGGCCATCGGCTGCGGAAAACCCTCTGGTGGGATGGGTCAAATCGGCTCACCATCCGACACAGCCACCCCTGGCAGTGACGGGCTCCAGTTCATCGAAGGTCGCACAGTGCCCTTGGGTGAGACTGACGCCGCCATTGTTGCCCGTTTCTCCGTGGAGGACGAGCACCAGACGATCATTCCCGTTGCCAGCTTTGCCATCAACGACTTCTACATCGCAAAGTATCCATTCCCGGACGTCCGCGACGCAGACTGGTTCACAGATGGCACCCGCCACAACACCATCGAAGCCCTGGACCTGACCCTCGCTCAGTACGGGCGCCGAATCTGCACCATCACCGAACTGATGTACGCCGCAGCCGGCCCCGAGAACAATCGCTACCCGTACGGAAATGCCTGGACGGACCACATCTGTGACCCAGATGATGCCAACCCCGACCCCGTTGGCACGTGGACTGAGTGCGTGAGCGACTTGGGAATTCACGACTTCCAGGTACGCAGCAGCTGGGGGCGACTGGACACACGAATCATAGCAATCATGGCTGACACCACCCAACAAGGGAACTTTCCTGGTGAGCTGGAGTATGCGGTCTGGGGAGGGACCAGCCGGGAAGACACCTTCCACGCTCCGAGCAACTATGGCTTTCACACCCACGACAAGCTCGCTGATGACCTCTACCTAGACGATGGCATGCGAGTCTGCGCAGATGCAGAACCCACCACCAACCAGGACATCGCCTACAAGCGGTGGCTTGAGGTCGCACTCGAGGCCGGCAGCTACGAGGCCCTGTTCGACTGATGGTCTGGACCTTGCTTGCCCTTCCCGGCACATGGCTGCTGGCGGCAGTAATTTTGGACCGAATCGGGCGGAGAAAGACACCCATTG
>CAWVVG010000055.1:0-13337 GCA_963932775.1 uncultured bacterium | reverse complement strand
AGGTTGTCCGCGTACCGTAAAGGCGCTTGGGCTGCGGCCAATACAGGCAGGGGCGCCAAGCAGAACAACAAGGCCAATCCCATCGCCAGGTCGGTCCGCTCCCACCAGTCACCTACTCCTGCGGGAGCGCTATTTTTTCGCTTCAGACCGATACCGAGGACGCCCAGCCAGGGGAGAATCAAGCCGGCCTGCCAAGGCAACCAGCTGGGCCGAATCTGAACCATGAGCTGGGCTACGCTTCGCTCGAGGGCCGTACCCATCCCTCCTTCCATGATGCCCAAGGCATTCTGCCAGTTACTGACCCGCCCCTCGCCTTGATAGCCAGGCGATATCCCATTCGCGATCGCGACCTGGAGCCCTTCGAGCGTGGTGACCGGAAATACGAGCGTGAACAGATAGAGCACGAAAACAAAGCCGACCAAATGCCCAAGCGCTGCGCGCCAGCGGTTCTGTCCTGCCATCAAAATCAGTGCCAAGGATGGCAACACGTACGGCAGGGTTGAGAAGTGTGTCGCTGTGGCCAATGCAGCCAGAACTCCGCTGAGGATTCCCAGCTTCCAATACCTGCACGCGAGGACCGCCCCCATCATGCTGAGTGGAATCAAGGCGAGGATCGATGCATCTACGCCAAAGCGAAGAGATACCGCCAAGGCATGGCCAGAGAGCATCGCGAGAGCTCCAGCCCCCAGTCCAATCCAGCGGTGACCCCAGAAGCGCCCAACCCCAAAGACGCTCAAGCCCACCAACAAGTTCAACAGGTGATTCGCCAAGTGACCGGCCCGAATGACGTTGGGCTCAATGGCCATCACCCCATTGACCAGCAAGACCCAAGAGGGCAAACGATGGGTCTCGAGTTTGTTGTAGTTGCCGTCGTACAGGGCCAACATCGAGCGAGCCCACTCGCCGGCATCAGGGCCATCGAGCAAGGCATCTCGCATGGTTCCCCAAGCTGGCGCCTCAGGCCCAGGTACCGATAGGGACACATCCCCAGTGGGCCAATGCATCACACCCGCACCAATGAGTGCGACGATACAGACCACATCCAGCCACCAGCTACGGCGCATCTCACTCCAAATCATGTAGGGCTCGGTGCATCCGAGCCCCTTCAACCTATCACTCTCGCTCGTAGGTCGGGTTGTGTGTTGGACTTTCATCGACTTCCCAGCCCATCAACCGACTCCCAACAGGAAAGCCATCGGCGAAGTCCCGTTGAAGGGCGGCCGCGCACCTTGGCGAGATGTCCAAGGGCAAGTCACTGGAGTTGGCCGAGTGCCAAAGAGAGCTGCTCGGCTCAATGTCAGCACTGACTGGAGCCCGCCAAGTGGCCACCGGTGAGAGCCAGGTGGGGATGATTCCAAGCACTGCAACCAAGGCCAGTCCCAACCCAATGGCATCGGCCTTGGTGAACCATGGTCGCCGGCGAATCTCATCCTTTTTAGCCAGACACCCCAGGTAGACGACTGCAAAGCCCACTCCCAACAATACGGGAACCATGGTGATGCCATTGGCCATATAGCGAGAGTGGCCCACCATCTGAGCCGTCCCCTCCAGGGCCACCGCGAAGGGCACCACGGTCCCCACAAAGCCCACGGCTAGCCAGCGCCTACGAAAGGCACCCATCACACCCAGACACAGCCCTATGAACGCAGGGAAGACCCACGGGACCACATGGACTCGGCGCCCGTAGGCCGTCTCCTGTTGATCTTCGATCCCCGCGGGCAGATCTTGTTTCAGTGACCACAAAAACTGCAAAGTCTGAGGAATGGTCTTGAGCCCACCCCGGCCCCAAACAAAGTGGCTCTCTGCGTAGTCCTGTTCTGTAGCCAGCCCTGCTTGTGGGTCATTCGGTGAGAAGCGTCGAAGGGCTTCATCCACGTAGTAAACCGTCTGCTGCTCTAAACTGGGCGTCTCCTCCCAGTAGGTCTTCCCACCAACTTTATGGGATCCGGCCAAGCAAACGCCAACCACCATCAAGCCGACCAGCTTCCGTGTCCAGCCTCGGGCGAGCAGCACCGCGACAAGAGTCAAGCCCAGTGCAGGCAGCGCCCACAACAAGCCGCGCACATCCAACAGCAGCACCAATCCAATCGCCACGGAAGAAAACAGAAATGCCGGCAGCGACCGATATCTCATCGACAGCATGGCACCTGCTGCCGTCAGTACACACCCGGCCACAGTCTCTGGGTAGAAGGTCACAGTTCGGGTCAGGTGGACCAATGGAGCCAGTGTGCAGCTCAACAGCACAGCCATCATGCCGGCAAACCGACTGTGGGCAGCGCGGGCCCACAAGAAAAGCCCAACCCCCATCACGAAGTGGCTAATCCACGCGCTTACAAGGAGGCCATCCACCACTCCAAGTGTGTCAGCGAACAGGGCGGGTAGGCTGCCAGCGACCACGGAGCGCTGCTTTGCCCACCCCTGGAGAAAGCCGTCCCGAAATACGCCGATGCTCTCGCAGTATTGGCCAAAATCCGAAGCAGTCAGTGGATACCGAGAGACAAAATAGTCGGCCATCCACAAATGACTGATGCCAGTCGCAAGCACGCCACTGCCCACAGCCAGCCCCACGTCAATGCGGGTGGACCAGGGCTCCGACGCATTGGAGCCCGCACCGTAAAAGCGCAACAACACGGCAATGAGCAGCAGCGGAAAGACCGCATGTGCCAGGTGACCGAGGGGAGTGATGGGAATGCCGTACATGGAATTCTATCGTATACCAGCCACCGTTCCTGCGCCTCTCAAGGCTTTTCGAGGTACCCTGCTCCTCGGAGGAGTCGCTATGAACTGGGGTAACTACCAGGCCGTTACCAGCCACCCGCTGTTCCAGTCTGCTCTGATCGTAGCCGGTGGCTACCTCGTGAGTTTGCTGGTCGACCAGGTCGGTTTCCGTATGATCAGCCGGATCACCGGGCATACCAAGACCAGTTTCGACGACAATATCGTTGCCGCAATACGAAAGCCCATACGCAATACGATCGTCTTGGTGGCACTGTGGTTTGCCCTCGGCTTCACAGACCCACACCCTCAGATCCGTTTCGTCTTTAGCGGTATGATCGCCACATGGGTCCTGGCCATATGGACCCGAGCCTCTTTCGCCCTCACCGAGATGGTCGTCGCCTGGCTGTCAAGCTTCGAAGACCGCTTCACCGCAGTCACCAAGAGTACATCTCCAGCATGGGAAATGAGCGCCCACTTGTTGTCCGTCTCCGTCGCTGCCTATTTCTTCTTTCTCTGCTGGGACTTCGATGTCACCGGTTGGCTGGCATCTGCCGGAATTGTTGGCGTGGCTGTGGGCTTCGGCGCCAAAGACACCATGGCCAACCTGTTCGCCGGGATCGGTATCCTTGCAGACCAAACCTACAAGCTCGGCGACTTTCTATTGTTGGACACAGGAGAGCGTGGGCGGGTGACCGACATCGGACTCAGAAGTACACGACTGCTGACCCTGGATGAGATGGAGATCATCGTCCCAAACTCGGCGATGGCCACAGCCAAGATCATCAATGAGAGTGGCGGCCCTCGAGAATGCGAGCGCATCGCCATCGATGTCAGCATTGCCTATGGCAGCGATGTGGACCAGGTGCGCGAAATGCTACTCGGGGTCGCAATGGATACCGAGGGTGTTCTAAAAAACGACCCAAACCGAAAGCCAGCGGTCCACTTCGTCGCCATGGGAGACTCGGCTTTGGAGTTCAAGCTGCTGTGCTTCATCGGCCTACCCGAACATCGGCCCGATGTCATCGACCGGCTGAACTCCGGTGTGTACAAGATGCTGACGGAAGCCAACATAGAGATTCCCTTCCCTCAGCGAACCATCCACATGGCTCAAGATACGCAAACTGAGCAGTAAAACGTTCCCCGTCCAGACTGTACAAACCGTTCGATTGGAGCCTGGCAGCGAGGGCAAGGCTCGCCGGCATGTCCGTAGACAAGAAAGCTCCCTTCGCCACCGAGATTCACGTAGGCAATCTCGTCGCCGGACTCCACATCCAGGGTTCGATCGATGACGGTACGCACACCCAATGCAATCCGCCCCCACTCGGCGTCAGTCAAAGCCGGTACCAAGATCTGAGGGCCTACCTTGGAAAGAAACAACGCCTCTGAAGCGATGATGTTCCCTATTCCTGCCACACGGTCCTGGCGCATCAAGGCCGGCTTGATGGGACCCCGCAAGCCCTGGAGTTGGGCAGACCACCAGCGGCCGTCCCTGTGTTCCGGCCAGGGCTCTGGACCGATTCCCTTGGCGCCGAAAAAAGCCTCCAGGTCGCCGGTAGGAAGCAACCACAGCTCTCCAAAACGCCGTTGATCCTCAAAGGCAACCACCACACCATCGTGGGTCTGGAAGCGAACGCGGGCCCGCCGGCATCGCTCGGGATCGAGTACCGTCTTTCCCGTCATGCGGTAATGCAGGACCAGACTGGAACCACAGTCGAGGTCGACCACCGCGTACTTGGCCCGCCGCCTGGCCCCCGTCACAGTGGCGCCAACCATGTTGGCCAGGCCAAGCCCAGTCATCTTCGCATCCAAGACCTCGACCGACTCAATGGTGTGACCACAGAGCCAGCGGCCTAGGTTTCGGGCCATGATTTCCACTTCGGGCAGTTCAGGCATTGGCCAAGATAACCGATGGGGATGTCATTGCTTTCAAGCGAGTTGTGGAGACGACGACACCGGTGCCTAAGACCACACACGTTTTTTTCAGCGAACGTTAACAACGACGTCTACCTTGCCACCCTGCTTACAAGAGGGGCAACGTGGACTACAACGCACTGTTTGACCGGATTATCGGACAAGTCGACCAAGCGGCCTACATGCCACTGGCCGACGTGGTCGATCCCGAACAAAAAAATGCGATGGCATCCATCGAGTCGGCCATTCGCGATCCCGGTACCTCCGCGGAGATGGTGCACGCCCTAATACTGAAAAGCAGCCAAGACGGTCGCATCGACCGGGTCCACATGTTGTCGGCACTCCACGTGTTGGCAGCCAGCCCCAAAGTCGGGAACTTTGAGTTGGCAGCCCGACATGCCGCCGATCAGGAAATGGCAGCCTTGGCCCTGGGGGGGCCGAGACTCTCAGCAAACCTGGCCAGCGTGGACCGCCATCGCGGAGTCATCGCCTTTCTGCAAGGCCACTTTGGGGTGGCACTCGATTACTTCTCGCGGGCATTCGAGCGGCAGCACACCGCTGGCAATCTCTCGAATGTCCTCGCGACCCTCATCCGCCTGGGCGACGTCGCCGAGGCACGGGCTCTGGTACGCCAAGTGCGTGACAACCTTGCCCCCCTGCTCGTCGCCGATCTGAATCAGATGATCGACCAAGACCCAGACCTCGCATTGTTGCGATTGGAGACACCGTCATGACCCTTATGATGCAACTCGCCCTTTGGATTTCCATGACCTTCGGCGTACCAATTCCAGACGGCTCCCTGCCGGACTGGGCCTGTGGTGAGGCCTCTGCCACGTCGGGCGCCAGCTCGAACACGGCTTGCGACACAAAGTCCCACGACCTGCGTAAAAAATGGCGCATTTACAACGGATTTTAGGCCATGTCAGACCAGCCAAACATTCGGATCGCCTTAGACCAGCTACTCGCGAACCGACATACGGGTGAGGCGCGGGCGCTGTACACAACCTTGGCACGGTATGCCCATCGACGGGTCGAGAACATTGCTCGGCGGCGATACAGTGACGTGCTTGCAGCCCCCGATCGCGAGGAGCTGGTGGCCGAGGTGCTCTACCAACTGGTGAGCGGAGCCTTGGCTCGATTTCAGGGTCACACGACCGGGGAATTGTTGGCATTCGTGCGCACGATTTCCGACAGGCACGTGAACCACGCAGCCCACAAGCGAATCCGAGAGCGAAACACCCTCGCCGGAGAAGTCGGAGATACCGTACGGGGCTGGATTTCCAGGGAACCTTCTCCTGAGGAAATCGTCCGCTTGGATGTGGACTGCCCACTCTCAGACGAAGATTCACTGTATCTGACCGCCCTTTTCGTCTCCGGAAGCCGAGCAGACTTGGCCCGCGACAAGGGCATCAGCCGCGCTGCGGTGACCCAACGCATCACCCGAATCAAGACCCGAATCGACGCGCTGCCCAACCGGAAACAGAGCGACGCCAAGGTGTGGATCGAAGAACTCGCCCACAGAAGTTCCGAAGGATGGCTCGCCTAAGCGACGATTCGTTCAGGCTCCGGTTCTGGAGAATGAACGAAGCCAAGGCAAGCTGGGATGGGGCTCATCGGGCCGGGGAGAGTGATCCGTCTCCACAAATACGACCTGAGCATCGGGATGGCGTTCCCGAAACTTGTTCACATTGGCAGGCTCATTGTCCAGAAAGATGACGGGCTCCCCCATCGTCACAATGGTCTTCAGTGCCGTCTCCTTGAACTGGGTGTCATCGGTATGAAAGTCGGGTTTCACGAGCAAGCGACAATCGCCCCCATCCAGAGGGAAGCCAAAGCCCGTCAACGAAGCCTCTGTGCCTTCTCGCATGGTCTCATCCCGACCCGTCAGGTAGACCACCTTCATTCCCGTCTCACGACAACGGCGCACAAAATCAACAGCGCCCGGCATCGCGTGGTCAAATTGCACGTACCGGCTCGTGAAGAATCGCTCGAACCAGAACTTCTTCAGGTCATCGATCACCTCAGCCACCCGTCCCTCGGCGATACCAGCATTCAACAATGCGGTACCGAGGTCCCAATCCTTGAAGTGAACATCCGCCACTGCATACAGGTCCAAATACCCCCGCCGTGAAGCAAACTCCCGGACGATGTGAACCTGACGCGCACGGGTGTCGAACAAACATCCATCGAGGTCGAATACCCCTACGCCTGCCGCACCGATCTCACCGGCCCTACAAATTATGGCATCGAGCAGTGCGTCTTGTTCGGCGCTGGTTTCATAGGGGCTGTATCCGCGAGATCTGGGCATGGTGTGTCCTCCACATTGAGCGAAGAAACTAACACCAGTTCACGGGGGGGAGCCAAGGAGTTCCCCACCAGGCGCTTCGATGGTCACATAGCCATGGCCATCGCCCACGTCAGCCAAGGCAAAAGGCGCGCTGCCCGCATTGTAGGATCCGCCACCACCACCGACACGTCCACCCTCGCCACCCGAGTATCCACCGCCGCCGCCGCCGCCATTGCATCCTTGTCCAGAGCCGCCGCCGCCAAACCCGCCTGCGGCAGTGTCAGAGCAGCCTCCAACGGAGTATCCGCCATTGAGACCGTTGAACCAGGATGAGCCCCCATTGGTGGCGCCATAGTCCGACCCGCCGTCGGTATCGAAGCCACCACCACCGGAGCCCCAAGAGCCCGATGAAACAGCGCCGCCGGTACCAATCATACCCGACCTATCTCCACAGCTCCAAGTCATTGAAGCACCTGAAGCCGTGGTCCCGTACTCAGAAGCCGTTGCGTCACAGCCATTCATTGAGACCGACTGCCGGGTACCGCCACCGCCACCAGCGATGACCAAAGGAATGTCTCCTTCTTGAACCACCCAGGTTCCACCGCCACCGCCGCCATTAGAGCCGCTGCTCTGGCCGGAACCCTGTTGGCCCACGGCGATGTACAACACTGTGCCTTCGGTGAAGATGAAGGTCCCTGTGATCTCAACCCCCAACCCGCCGAGAAAGCCCGTGTCGCCCGAAGCACCCCGTGCGCCCACCGCAGTGATCGTGTATTCGCCATCTACCGGTGCAACCCATTCCTGGATTCCGCCAGTGACCGTCAGCGAGCCATCAAGCGCCGTTCCGAGGTACTCCTCGTCACATTGCTCCTGGGTTGGACCCGCATATTGGTCCGATCCACAGTTGCTGAAGTCGAACAGATCTGGAACGAAGCACGCAGGGTTCTCCTCGCCATCGCAGTCTGAGTCGATGTAGTCGCACAGCTCTTCGGCGCCGGGAAAGATACCGTCATCGTCGTCGGCACAATCGCCGCCCGCATCTACATACCCATCTGGGGCGCCACACGTGTCGATGGTGTCATCGTCTATGCCAAAATCGTCCCCATCGTCATCCCGGTAATAGGTCAGCGGAATGGCATCGTCGTCCACCAAGTCATTGCAATCGTTGTCGGCCCCGTCGCACACTTCTGGGGCTCCTGGGTATGTCAGTGAGTCGCCGTCATCACAGTCCGTTGAGTCCTCGATGTACTCGCCATCTGGAGAACAGAGATCTGAAGTGGTCAAGGGATCTCCAAAGCCGTCAGAGTCCGCATCCCGGTAGTAAATTGTGGCTACACCATCGTCGATGATGCCATTGCAGTCGTCATCCACACCATCGCATTCTTCGATGGCTTCAGGGTTGACGGTGTCATCACGGTCATCGCAGTCGAGAATATTGGATACGAATCCAACGACAGGACCGCAGGACTCCACGGTGTACGTTGTGCTGCCGAACCCATCGCCATCGAAGTCGATGTAGTAGGTGTCCGCGACCCCTTCATCCACAGTTCCGTCGCAATTGTTGTCGGTACGGTCGCACACTTCGGTGGCACCCGGATGAACCGCCGAATTCGAATCGTCGCAGTCGACATCAATGCCGTACCCATCGCCATCGGCATCCGTAGCCATCGAGCCGGTATCGTCCGCGTCGGCATCCCCATCGGCATCGGCGTCCGAGTCCGCATCCGAGTCCGCATCCGAGTCCGCATCCGCGTCGGCCTCACCAGTGTCGTCGGAGTCCGCATCCGCATCTGCATCCGCATCCGCATCCGCATCCGATATCGTGTCTGTGTCACTGGGCTTTGGCTCGACCTTGCCACAAGCCATCACGCACAAACTAAAAGCCCATAAAATTCGGAACATCGAACACTCCCTTGATGCCGGTTTCAGGTCCATTTTGTACCACAGATATGCGATCCGATAGAGGAACCGTACATCTCCTGAAACCATTGGCCAGCCTGTGCAATGGCTAAATCTCATCAGGTTCTCAGCCGTGCCCCGTCTAAAAAGGGGCAAGTGACTCAAACTTTAAGGGAACGCCGCTAAACGGGTGTTTCAGTTCCAAGCCCTGAGCATGCAGATGAAGTCGATTTGGGGAGGCCGGGCGTGTGGGGCCGTAGAAGCGATCGCCCACGATGGGGTGGCCCAGGCTCAACATGTGGACCCGCAGCTGATGAGAACGCCCCGTCAACGGCCGAAGCTCCACCCGTGTGCAGTCACCCTCCCTGCACACAACCCTGTACTCGGTCTGTGCGGGTCGCCCATCGACCGCATCGATCACCGAACGAGGCGGCTGGCCAGGCACCCGAAGAAGGGGTGCATCGATGATCCCCTCGCAGTCGGCGACATGCCCCCAAACCAGGGCAACGTAGCTCTTGTGGACCTCCCGCATACGAAACTGTCGCTGGAGCTCAGCCTCCGCTTTGCGCCTCAATGCAAT
Organism: uncultured bacterium; assembly: GCA_963932775.1. Classification (GTDB taxonomy): domain Bacteria; phylum Myxococcota_A; class UBA796; order UBA796; family UBA796; genus UBA796. The sequence goes on along the minus strand of CAWVVG010000055.1, from coordinate 3,942 downwards.
GACCATGATTCCAGAAGTGTCCATGTCCAGCCGATGCACTGCGTAAGCATGGGCATGCTCTCCCAGGACCCGGCTCAGCGCAGAATCGTTGTGAGTCTTTCCTGGTATGGACAACAGCCCGGAGGCCTTGTCGACCACCACCATGTCCTTGTCCTGGTGAATCTTGGTGAGCCACGGAACCGTCGGCGGACGATATTCAAAATCAGAAGACATGCTCGACCCTATTCACTCCATACACATCCATCCGCCGGCCATTCCAAAGCGATCAAAAAAATCCCTAGGCTCGGCGGCCAAACCACCACCGAAAGCCAATGGCCCCCGCCACCAACGCCAGCACAAAAATGAGCACCGGGGCAACAAAGGCCAATATGGTGGATACCACCGCCAGTATGTCCTCGAATGCGCTGATGAAGGGATTTGCAATGGTCGCGGTCAAGGCCGAACTCATGAGCCTAAGCTTGGCCTTGACCAGGTGTACGCCTTCGGCCATGGTCCCACCGATTAGCAATCCAACAACTGCAGTGACCATCGGATCGACATCCGTCATCACGCTGGCCGAGGCGATCATTGCAGCCACGGGTTTCACGAACACCGCGGCCGAATCCAAGAAGTGGTCCACCACAGGAAACTTATCGCCGGCCATCTCAAGGACCACGGCCACACCCAACCCGACCAGGGCGACGGGTCGCTGTAACCAGGAAAAAGCATCCGCCAGTTCAAGCTGTCCTGTCGCACCGAGGCATCCGACAGCGAACAATGGCAAGAAAGCCCTGAGACCGCATGTTGCTGCCAAGGCCAGCCCCATGGTCATGCCGGACATGAGCTGAATCCACTCGATCGACTCCACATGCACCTCCGTCTCCATTGTACGCTGCACCACCACGCATCATTGCAAGGGAGTAAAATAACCCAGCGCCAACCAGGACATTGCAGCCACCCTGTATCGCTATGGCATCTCGTACAGGTTGATGAAGCGATTTCCTTGAATGGGTATCCGCCCCAACAGCTGTGTGCGCCCTTCCAGGTGACGAGCTGCGACCTCGGTGAGCAGGGTGCAGCCCCGATGAGCGGAAAAATTCATCAGCCATCGGGCCAGATAGAACGGTCCTGCGAGCTCCCACCCCGGGCTTGGACGTTTGGTGTCGGGTTGTATGCGTGCCACACCTGGTGAGATCCCAACGCTCAATCGGTAACCCGCGTCTTGGGCCGCCCATTGAAGCTTCTGACTGGTACTCACCGCCGTAGCTACCGCGTCCCGAAACCCTTCTGGAGCCACCCAGACCACGAGCATCGAGCCGTCGCCTCGTTCCCAGACTTCACCGCCCATCTCCTCGATGATGCTGATCCACTCCTCGCTCAAAGCGGCCAGGGTTGACCGTGGCGCTGCAATGGAACGAGGGGGCGGTGTCGCCTCGGTGGCCATGCAAACCACAGCACTCGGAGGCACAATCCGCCCAGCCGTTGGCCGTACCTTGGCATCCCCTCCCCGTGCAGCGGCAGCGGCAGACTCAATGACTTCCTTCAAGTATGCAGCGAGGTCATTGTTGGTCGAGCGATGCCCCTCACGAACCATCAATCTCGTGAGCGCGGCATACATCTGTTGCCCATCTTCGAAACGATCGTCCCGGTTTCGGCTCAATGCACGGAGCAAGAACGCTTCGAGATCCTCGGATATCTCCGGGCGATACCCTCTTGGCGAAGGAACTTCTGCGCGTCGAACCCGGGCCAGGGTTTCATCCCGACTCTTCATTTTGAACAGGCGTCGGCCAGTCAACATCTCGTACAGAACGATGCCCAGGCTGAACAAATCAGACCGACCGTCAAGGGTCTTTCCTTCGACCTGCTCCGGACTCATGTACGCGTATTTTCCTCGTACAATGCGGTGCTTGATTTCTGCCTGGAACGCGGCACGGGCGATTCCAAAGTCCAGAATTTTGACCTCACCAGCATAGGAAATGAGGACATTCTGGGGGCTCACATCGCAGTGGACAATCTGCATCGCCTTGCCTCCATCATCGACTTGATGATGGGCGAACTGCAGCGCTTTGAGCATCTCCCCGGCGATAAACAGAGCCAACGGTATTGGGAACGTCCCCAAGTTCCGGGCGCGTGAGAGCAAGCGAGACAGGTCGATGCCGTGGACGTACTCCATGGCCATGTAATACTTGCCGCTCTCCTTACCGAGATCGAAGACCTGTACGATGTTCACATGCTGAAGCTGCACAGCGATGCGAGCCTCATCGATGAACATCTCCACGAATTCATGATCCTTGGCCATCGTGTCCAACACACGCTTGATCACGAGAATCTTCTCGAAACCGGCCATACCAAAGGCGCGGGCACGATAGACCTCGGCCATACCGCCGGTCGCGATCTTTTCGAGAAGTTGGTACTTACCGAAGTGCTCGGGATTGGATGCGCTCAACGAAATCCTCTCTACCCCCAGATTGTAACCAGCCATGGACCGACCTCAACGTCAGCTATTCAAGCTCGTCGACATTGTTGCCCAGTTGCGCGGCGCCGATGGATGCCCCTGGGACCAGGAGCAAACCCTGCTCAGCATGCGCCCGTACCTCCTTGAGGAGGTCTATGAGCTGCTCGAAGCCATTGAAAATGATGGGGGTGAAGACGGGCTGGAAGGGGAACTGGGGGACACACTTTTTGTCTTGCTACTGTTGGTGCAGATCGCCACCGACGCGGGGCGTCTGACCCTCGACTCGGTGTGCAAGCGCATCATCGGAAAGATGATCACCCGACATCCGCATGTGTTCGGAGAGGGTGACCACAGCGAGGAACCCGGTGGCATTGCAGCGTGGGAGGCACGCAAACAGACGCCAGGGCGCTCTCGACTCGCGGGAGTGCCCAAGGGCCTACCCGCCCTATTGCAGGCCCATCGCCAGAGTGAGAAAGCCTCCGCGGTTGGACTCGACTGGTCCTCACCGACGCAGGTATTCGACAAAATCAACGAAGAAATCAGCGAACTTAGGGAAGCCATCACCCTTCAAGACTCAAACGCTATCGAACACGAGGTTGGTGACTTACTCTTGAGTGTGGCCAACCTCGCCCGGCACCTTAACGCTCCTCCTGAAGCCGCCCTACGGCGGGCCAATCAGCGCTTTGCACAGCGATTTTCTGCCGTGGAGCGAATGGCAGAGGAAGAAGGCCTTAGCCTTAGTTGTTCTACAGACGAAGGGCTCCTCGACGCCCTATGGGAGCGGGCAAAGGTCATGGAGCGCACATGCTAAAGCTGCTGTTCCTGTTCACGGTGGTGCCAACCATCGAGCTGTATGTCTTGCTCCAAATCGGAGCGACCATCGGGGGTGGTGAGACCATTCTATTGGTGATCATTACCGGTATCTTGGGCGCTCGAATGGCTCACCGAGAAGGCCTGAGCGTGATTCGACAGATCCAGGAAGATGCGGTGAACGGAGTGCCACCCGCTGACAAACTCGTGGAAGGGTTGATGGTCCTTATGGGCGGCATCTTGCTTGTGACACCCGGCGTAATGACCGACTTCTTTGGGCTCAGCTTAATCTTCCCCTTGACCCGCCGCCTCATGGCGACCCGAGCGAAGGGACTGCTCAAAGAGCGTATGCACTTTGAAGGAGTCCATGTCGGTGCCCCTCGGCCGGGCCCCGCAGCTACAGCAGCGGCAGACGTCTTCTCTGACCCAACACCGAGTGCTCCCCCATCCGATTCAGACAATCCTTTCGACCACCCGGTTCGATAGCTGTGTTGGCCCTTGGTTGATAAAAAAAGGGCCCCCGAAAGGACCCTTTTTATATGTGGAACCACAGGTGGTGGTTCCACTATTCGTCGATCTCCAGAGCGATGTCTTCGCTGGTTTCAGGTTCGGTCTGCGGCCCTGCAGCGGGTGCCTGTGACGGTGACGGCGACGGCGACGGCGACGGCGACGGTGACGGTGACGATGCTTCGCCATCA